>DATJSI010000005.1 GCA_035504215.1 Mycobacteriales bacterium | reverse complement strand
CGACCGGCGTACCCGAGTCGACCAAGGCCATCTGTTGAGGCTCCGTCAGGTGACCGGGACGTGCAGGACCTGTGTGAGCGCGGCGGACAATGTCTTGGTGAAGGCCGGCCTTCCATTGCCGTAGATGGCCACGACGTTCTGCAGGATCGGGAACGTCGTGCCGGACCTTGCCTGGGTGTAGATCGGCTCGACGTACAACATCTGACCGGCCAGCGGGATCGTCAGCAGGTTGCCGAGCACGACTCTCGAGTTTCCGCCCCGCAGGAGGGTCAGCTTCTGCGAGACCGTCGGATCGGACTCGATGTCGTTCTGGACTTCCGCCGGTGAGGCCGCGGAACGCCCACTGGTCGGCAGCTCGAGCAGAGTCATCTTCCCGTAGCCGGGCCCCGGCTGGGAGTTGACGACGAGCTCGGCCGAAAGGTTCCGGCTGTTGAGCGTCACCATCGGGCTGGATAGCGCGAACTCCGCTGATGACTCGCCGTCCGGCGACATCGTCATGTACGTCGAGGCGATGGTCGGGGCGCTGACCGTGACCTTCTTGCCCAGCGAGTTGATCCGGGTGGTCGCGGCGACCGTCGGGTCGACCGGGATGTTCCAGAAGTTGCTGCCCGCATAGAACGCGCTCGGGTTGGTCACGTGGTAGCGGGTCAGCAGTAGCCGCTGGACGTCGAACAGGTCTTGCGGGTAGCGAAGATGCGGGAGGAGTGCAGCCGGGATCTTCGACTGCGGTTGCACCAGTCCGGGGAACGCCTTCTCCCAGGTCTGCAAGACCGGGTCCGGCGTCGGCGACTGGTTCCAGGCATACAGAGTGACCTGGCCGGTGTAGGCGTTGACGACCGCCTTCACCGAGTTGCGCATGTAGTTGATCGATGTGCTCGGTTGGGTGACCGACGACCCGTTCGCGGTCAGCGTGCTTGTCGTCGCCGAGCGCAGGTTGATCTGCTGGGAGTCCGGATAGTTGTTCGACGTGGTGTAGCCGTCGACGACCCAGTCGATCTGGCCGTTGACGATGACCGGGTAGACATCACCGTCGAGGGTCAGCCAGGGCGCGACCGCGGCTACCCGCGACCGAGGGTTGCGGATGGTGAGCAGCTGGCTGTCCTTGTTGATCTCGCTGGAGAACAGCAGGCTGAGGCTCTTCGCCTGGTAGGCCTCGACGAACCGGTTGAGCAGCGAGTGCACGGGGATCCCGCCGTCACCGGTGTAGGTGTAGTCCTGCGGTTGGCCGCTCGCGGTTGAGCTCGGCAGGTCGAACTCGCGCGGCTTGCTGCCGGGCGGGGCGCCCACGATCGAGTACGACGGCGACATCTGCCCGAAGTAGATCCGCGGCTGGCTGATCGGTATCGGGCCCTGCTGCGGCAGGCCGTGCTCCGTGAACTTCGGCAGCCCGTCAGACGTGAAGCTGTCGGTCGGAGCAGCGACGACTCCATAGCCGTGGGTGTAGACGAGGTGGGTGTTGGTCCAGGTCTGGCGCGAGCTCGGCAGCCCGGAGAGCGTGAGCTCACGAACCGCGATCGCGACGTCCTGATTGGTTCCATCGATCGGATAGCGGTCGATGTCGAGGGTCGACTTGAAGCCATAGATGCTCTGTACCTGTTGCTTGACGTTGAAGGTGGGGGAGAGCTGGTTCGGGTCGAGCAGACGAATCTGACCGTTGTCGTCGGCCTGGGCCTGCAGCGCGCTTCCGGTCAGGCTCTGCGCACCGGGGTACTGGACGTCGGTCACGTTTCCGGTCAGCCCGAAGGCGTCGCGGGTGGCCTTGATGCCACGCCCGATGTAGGGCAGCTCCACCGACGAGGCGGCGGGCTTCTCGCGGAACTGCTGGACCACGGTCGGCCACGCGACACCGAAGACGGCCGCGCTCACGATCATCACGCCCAGGCCGGCGAACAGCAGGCGGGAGTTGCGGGCATAGATGTCGGCGAAGACCAGCACCGCGCAGAGCGCCGCAATGATCATCAGGACGAACTTGCCGGGTAGCAGGGCGTGCACGTCGGTGTAGGCGGGTCCGGTCACCAGACCGCGGTTGGAGGTGACGAGGGCCAGCCGGTCGAGCCAGTAGGCGAAGACTTTGAGGATCAGGTAGGCACCGATGATCAGGCACAGCTGGGCCCGGACTGCGCGGGTCAGCCGCGGCCCGCTGCCGCGCAACCGCGCTCCGCCGTACATGTACGCCGAAACGAGGACGACGATGAGCGAGGTCGCGACGATCCGGAACAGCAGGGTCAGCACCAGCCGGTGCATCGGGTAGACGAACAGGTAGTACGAGATGTCGCGATGGAACTGCGGGTCCTTCTGCCCGAATGACGTCGCGTGCCGCCACTGCAGCCAGGTCTGCCAGCTGCCGGACGCGCGGGCGCCCATCGTGACGCCGAAGTACAGCACGAGCGCCGCGAACAGCCACCACCGCAACCGCGGCTCGACCCGGGTGAAGTTGTAGCGCCAGCGCTGACGGCCCGGATCGGGACGAAACTTCTTCGGCCGGTAGTGGTGCAGCACGAGCAGGTTTCCGGCAATCGCGATCGCCATCAGGCTGCCGAAGATCGCGAACAGCACGAACTCGGTCCAGAAGATGCGCGTGTAGACGAACTCGCTATGGACCGAACGGAACCACAGCAGGTTCGCGTCGATGCCCGTGAAGCCGTTCAGTGCGTAACGAAGGACGTACGCGGCGACCACGAGGCCGACGAGCACGATGAGCAGCCGACGGATTCGTCGCAGCGCCCGACTCCGCGGGGCATCAAGCGTCGGCTGAGACACCGGCCAACGCTATCAATCCCTTGCTATTCAGTGAGTTTGTCGCTGGTCGTGTCGCAGCCGATCAGACTTTCCGGTGAGCCGGGAACTGAATCACCTGCTGGAAGGTCGGTCGGTTCTGCCAGTTGATCTGCGGCTGGCCGATCAGACCGAACGGCGCGAACTCGATGGCGTCGTACTCAGGCATGGTCTCCTTCTTCTGACCGGTCGCCGTGCGATCGGCGAGCAGCGCGCTGTCCACGGTCCACGAGCTGACCTTCGCGCTGCCGTTCTCCTTCTTCAGGGTTTGGTAGGTCGCGAGCAGCGCGCGGTTGATCGCGCCGCGGCAGCTGGCCGGGCCGCTCGTGCACCACTTCTTCGTGACCACGTGCGTGAACGGGTCAACAGGGTGCTTGCCGTCGAGCTGTTCGAGCACCTTCTCCATGTAGCCTTCCCAGCCGCCGTCGTACGAGCTGCCGTGCTTGGACCCGTTGCCATTCGGCGTGTCGACGAACCCCATCGGCAGGATCCGGTAGCCGCCCGACGTCGGGTTGAAGCCGCCCTTCGCCGTACCCGGCCCGTCGAGGCCGGGACCGGCGAGCAGCCGGTTGAAGACCGACTCGATCAGCCGCGGCTCGAGCTGGTCCATGATCGCGATCGCGGCGTGGTCTTCGTACTGCTTCGCCCCCGCCCAGGATTTGCGCCGGTGTGCACCTGCCTTGTGCCAGGCCGCCAGCACCTTCAACATCGAGGTGACGCCCTTGGGCTCCTTGTGGCCCTTGACGTAGGTCAGCAGGCGCGGCAGCACGGTGAGGCCGGTGAGGTCCTGACTCGCCGCGGTTTCCATCGCCTTGACGACGTCGGCCCGGGTCAGCTTGTCGTGCGTCACCTTCATCTCGTGCTTCAGCTGGGCGACCAGCATCTGCGATCGGTACGACGGGCCGTAGCCGTACTGGTCGTCCGCGGCCGAGAACGCCGGCGCGGGTTTGTTGTTCCAGCTGACGAAGAAGCCTTGCTTCGGATCCGTCTCGTGCACGTGCTTCGAGGCCGGCAGGTAGCCCCGCCACTCCGCGTCGCCGGTGCCCCACGTCGGCAGGTTCGGGTCCGCGTGCTTCGCCCGGATCGGGTCCTTGCCGCTGACGTAGTACGCGATGTGCTTGCTGTCGGCGTAGAACCAGTTGAACGTGTAGCCCACGTCGTGCGCGCCGGCCTCCCAGCCCTTGACGCCGCGGGTGAGCTTCGGCTCCCCCCAGTGCAGGAAGCCGACAACCGAGTCGACGTCATGGTTGAACGTCGAGCGCTGGTCGACAACAGCGACCGGCTTTCCACCGTCGGCGGTCGTCCAGCCCTGTACGACGCCGTGCCGGGTGAGATAGATGTCGTGGTTGATCGGAACGGCGGTTCCGCTCTTCAGGGTGCCGGTGTAGCCGGTCTCGTCGAAGGTCTCGTGCTTCATCGCGACGCACTTGCCCTTGTAGCGGTAGTACTTCTCGGTCGCGGTCGGAGTCTTGCCGTCCGGGTCGCAGACCAGTTCGAGCCGCTGGTCGATCAGGTCGGTGCCGGCCGAGGTGGCCGACCAGGCGTAGTCAACGCCGCGGCCCAGCTCCACCAGGCCCGTGCCGGGGAACGACGCGCCCTCGGCGTGGTACCCGGGCGTCGAGATCTCCTCCTCGGTGAGGATCTGCGGCGAGTAGTACGAGACCTGCGGTCCGAACACCGCGATCGGGTGATGCGCCTTGGTGTCCTTGGCGTCGACCACCAGGGCGTTGCTCATGTCGGACGGCACGCTCCGAAGCGCAGCGATGTCCTTCAGCACCTGCAGGTCCTGTCCGGAGTTGCTGCAGCCGGCGGTCGTGTCCGTGGGACCACCCTTGAGCGCAGCCAGTGGGTGGTCGGGGATGGCGGTCAGCTTGGTGTTCACGTGCTTCGGCATCGTCTCGTACGGGAACTTCTTGCCGACGACCGTCGTCGGCGTGCTCGGGTCGTTCTGCTCCTTGAACTCCCCGAACGCCTCGGCGCCCGCCTTCTTGCCCAGCTTGTGCTGCAGGTAGGTGTAGAGCGCGGAGTTGGCCACCTCGATGCCGCCGCCACGGCCGAAGATGCCGCCGATCAGGCCGGCGACGTCGACGACGTCCGCGGGCGTCCAGTCGGTCGGTGTCGCGGTGGACGTTCCGATGTAGTCGCCGTCGAGCTCTGACGGGTGCGCCTGGGTGTTGGCGATCCAGGCGTTCACGCCGGCGACGTACGCATCGATCATGTTCTTGGCGAGCAGGCCTTGCTTGCCGAACTCCTTCGGCAACGCGTTGACCTGGGCGTCGCCCTGGGCCTGCGAGTAGGGCGCTAGCAGCAGCTGGTCGTGGTCCATCTGCTCGTCGGCGCAGGTCGGCCCCGCAAACGAGCTCAGGTCGCCGGCGCCGTAGTGGCGCAGGACGTCCATGAGGAACAGCCGGTCCTGCGCCTGCGCGTAGCCGGCCCCGAACGCGCCGTCCTCATTGGTCGCGCCGTAGATGTGGGGTACGTCGTGCTGGTCGCGGACGATGACGACGCTGCCCTTGGGATAGCCGGTGGCCGAGGGCTCCTCCTTGCGCAACACGTCTTTCTTCGGTACGCCGAAGGACTCGTCGTCGTAGTACTTGCCGAGCGTGCCGTCGGTGAGCTTCGAGTAGCCGTAGAGCAGCTTCTCGTACTTGCCGAGCTGGTCCTGGCTGTGCGGCGGCCGGGTTCCGTTGATCGCGTATTTGAGCAGCTCGCTTTGGGTAGCGGTTCCGTTCTCACCCGGCGGCAGGATGCTCATCGCCTGTCCGTGGGCGTAGTCGTGCGCGCGGTAGGCCATGCTCGGCAGCGCGAAGTGGGTGGTCGGGCTGGCCGAAGACGCCGGGGCCACGCCGGCCGCGGTGATGGCCAGGGCTCCGGTGGCGAGTACGGCGATGGCGGCGCGGAAGGCAACGGATCGAGGCATGCGCGGCATCGTACTCAGCGGTAGGTCGCCCGCCAGGCCTCGCAGCCGAGCGCGAGGTCGAACCGCCCCGACGGCGCCGCGGCCCGCAGCCGGGCGAGCAGCGCGGCGCGGGCCTCCGGCTCGAGCAGGATCGTTTGGCTGCGGGAGAGCACGAAGCGCTCCAGCCGGTCGGCGTCATACGGCTGGCGATGCAGCAGGAGCCGGCGCTCCACCGCTTCGAAGTGGGGATCCTCGCCGTACGGCGACGGCAGGTTTTCGGCCTCGACGAGGTCGGTCCGCTCCTCGGCCTCGGTGATGTCCGCGATCTCACGGGCGAGATCGTCGGCTGCGTCGAGCATGTTCCACATCAGCACCAACCGGCCGCCGGGGCGCAGCACCCGCCCGGTCTCCGCCAGGGCCGCCTGCTCGTCGAACCAGTGCCACGCCTGCCCCACGTAGATCGCGTCGACCGAGGAGTCGGCCAGCGGGATCTGCTCGGCGGTGCCCCAGATCGCTTCGGCTGCTGCCGGGATCCGGTCGCGCATCTGCTCGAGCGGCTCGACCGCGACCACATCGAAGCCGAGCTCGAGCAGCCCGGCCGTCACAATCCCTGTGCCCGCACCGAGGTCGAGGACGGTACGCGCCCCCGGTGGCGCGCCCCACTCGAGCAGCTCCCGCGGGTAGTGCGGCCGTCCGCCGGCGTAGTTCTCGGCGGCGCTGCCGAACGACGTCCGCCGCCGGTCCCACACCTCGTCGGTCTCACTCATGGCTGCCAGCCTGCCATCCGCTGCGCGCGGCAGTTCGGACAGCACTGGGCGCTGCCCCGAAAGGGACAGCGCCACAGGGTGGTGGGCAGGTTGCGGTCAGGCCTTGCGAACCAGGGCCAGGTCGAACTCGAGCTTGATCTTCTCGCTGACCAGCAGGCCGCCGGTGCCGATCGGCGCGTTGAAGCTGACGCCCCAGTCGGTGCGGTTGATCGTGCCGGCGCCCTCGAAGCCGACCCGGAAGTTGCCCCACGGGTCCACGGCAGCGCCGGTCTTCTCGAAGGTGACGGCAACCGGCTTGCTGATGCCCCGGATGGTGAGGTCACCGGTCAAGACATAGGTGTCGTCATCGGTCTGCTCCGCAGCGGTGCTGACGAAGGTGATGGTCGGGTACTTCTCGACCTCGAAGAAGTCGGCGCCACGGATGTGGTCATCGCGCTGGGAGTTCGCGGTATCGATGCTCGTGGCATCGATCTCGATCCGGGCCGAGCTGTTCGCCACGTTCTCCTCGTCGAGGTGGACGGTGGCGGTGTAGCCGGTGAAGGCGCCGCGGACGGTCGTGACCATCGCGTGCTTCGCGGCGAAGCCGATCCGGCTGTGCGCGGAGTCGAGGTCGTAGTCGCCGGTCACGCTGACCGGAGCGGTGACGGTGGTCGCTGTCATTGCTTGCTCCTTGAATAGTTGTTACCGCAACCAACGCACCCACCCTACGACATATTCCTTGCGATCGCAAATATCCGCGGGATGGCCGTATCCTGAACGCATGGCCACCGAAGGGGGTTGCTCGACCCAGCCGCTGGATGCCGCGGAGATGAGCGCCTGGCACGCGCTGATCCGCGCGCACAGCCGCGTGGTCCGCCGGCTCGAGGCCGAACTCGAGGCCGAGCACGGGCTGTCCCTGCCGGCGTATGAGGTGCTCGCCCACCTGTCCGAGGCCGGCGACCAGCGGCTGCGGATGACCGAGCTGGCCACCCATGCCGTGCTCACGCCGAGCGGGCTGACCCGGCTGGTGGACAAGCTGGCCCGCGAAGGGCTGGTCGAGCGGCAGCGCTGCGGAGCGGATGCGCGGGTGGTCTACGCGGTCCTGACCCCGCTCGGCATGGCCCGGCTGGTCGCGGCGTACCCCACGCACGTCCGGGGCGTCCGCGAGCACTATCTGGACTGGCTGTCCGCGGCGCAGAAGGACGCGGTCTCCGACGCGCTGGGCGAGCTGGCCGGCGCTCGGTGCCGGGAAGCCGAGCAGGCCTGCCTCGAGGCCGAGCTCGCCGCCGACGTCCCCGTCACCGCGTGACGCTCACGCTCCGCCCGGCGCGTACCTCCGACGTCGCGCTGATCCGCCGGCTCGTCGACCTCTACGCCCCGAAGGGCGTCCTGCTGGACAAGCCGACGGTCACGCTTTACGAAGACGTGCAGGAGTTCCTGGTCGCCGAGGTCGACGGAGTCGGCGTGGGCTGCGGGGCTTTGCACGTGCTCTGGGCCGACCTTGCCGAGGTACGAACGCTCGCCGTCGACCCGACCTGCCAGCGTGGCGGGGTGGGGCACGCGTTGCTCGAGGCCCTGCTCGACCGGGCGCGGGCGGTCGGTGTGAACCGGGTCTGCTGCCTCACCTTCGAGGTGGACTTCTTCGCCGGGCACGGCTTCCGCCCGTTCGAGGCCAGCGCGGTCGAACCCGCGGTCTACGAGGAGCTGCTCCGCTCGTACGACGAAGGCGTCGCGGAGTTCCTCGGGCTGGAGCACGTCAAGCCGAACATCCTTGGCAACACCAGGATGCTGCTCGACCTGCGCGGCGGGGGCTGAGCGCGCCCCCACCAGCGGTCAGGCGGTGTCCATCACCCAGAACGCCTCGGCCAGCCGGCCGTCCGGCATCCCGGCGGCCTTGGCGTTGGACCCGAGCCACCAGCGCAGCAGCCGGTCGAGGTCGTCGGGGCTCTTGATCTG
>DATJSI010000004.1 GCA_035504215.1 Mycobacteriales bacterium | reverse complement strand
CCGGCATCTCCCCCGCCGACGACGACTCGATCCTGTCCACCGGCCTGGCGGCGTGGCAGCGGGTGCAGCAGGTCAACCTCACCTCGGTGTACCTGTGCTGCAAGTACGCGATCGAGCAGATGCTCGAGCATGGCGGCGGGTCGATCATCAACACGGCGTCGTTCGTCGCGGTGCTGGGTTCGGCGACGTCGCAGATCTCGTACACCGCCAGCAAGGGTGGGGTGCTGGCGATGAGCCGTGAGCTCGGTGTGCAGTTCGCCCGCGAGGGCATCCGGGTCAACGCGCTGTGCCCGGGTCCGGTCAACACCCCGTTGCTGAAGGAGCTGTTCGCGAAGGATCCGGAACGCGCGAACCGCCGGCTCGTGCACGTACCGATGGGACGCTTCGGTGAGGCTGAGGAGATTGCCGCCGCGGTGACCTTCCTCGCCAGCGACGATGCGTCGTTCATCACGGCGTCGACGTTCCTGGTGGATGGTGGGATCAGCGGCGCTTACGTGACGCCGCTGTAGGAGGTCCCGAGTGCTCGAGATGCGACCGAACTGCGAGTGGTGCGATCGCGACCTGCCGAACGGCTCACCCGAGGCAAGGATCTGCACGTTCGAGTGCACGTTCTGCGCCGGTTGCGTGGAGACCGCGCTCGGTGGCCGGTGCCCGAACTGCGGCGGAGATCTCGTCCTGCGCCCGACCCGGCCGGAGTCCGCGCTCGCCGACTTCCCGGTCTCGACCCAGCGCCACCTGCACGGCCCGCTCGCAGCGGACGGCTAGCTTTCGGCGTCGCCACTAGTGCGGCACGGTCAGGCCGTTCGCCTTCATTCCTCGCTCGATCGCGGCGTTGACGGTCTCGAGGACCTTGACCCTCGCCCAGCGCTTGCTCTCCGCCTCGACGATGGTCCACGGCGCACGATCGGTCGAGGTCTTCTCGACCATTTCCTCGACCGCCGTCTCGTAGTCGTGCCGCTTGCTGCGGTTGCGCCAGTCCTCGTCGGTCAGCTTCCAGCGCCGCAGCGGATCCTGCTGGCGTGACTCGAAGCGCTTCAGCTGCTCCGCGTCGGACAGGTGCAGCCAGAACTTCACCAGGACCACGCCTTCTTCGGACAAGGTGTGTTCGAACTCGTTGATCTCGCCGTACGCCCGTTGCCATTGGTGTTTGGTCGCGAAGCCCTCGACCCGTTCGACCAGCACGCGGCCGTACCAGGATCGGTCGAACACCGCCATGCCGCCCCACCCCGGCAGCGAGGGCCAGAACCGCCAGAGAAAGTGATGGCGCTTCTCGTCGTACGTCGGTGCGGCGAACTCGGCGACCCGCACGTGGCGCGGGTCCAGCGGAGCGACCAGCCGCTTGATGCAACCCCCCTTGCCGCTGGCGTCCCAACCTTCGAACACGACGCAGAGCGGTGGTCCCAGCTTCTTGGAGTCGTCGTACAGACCTCCGCAGATCAGCCTGAGCTCAAGCAGCCTGCGCTGCGCGACAGTCAGCCGCTCCGCCTCCTCGGCGGCCGACAGCTTCAACGACAGGTCGACGCCATCAAGCACGCTCACGGCAGGAACGTTAGCCCGCAACCAGCTCGGTCGCGTCGAGCTCCTCGAGGATGAAGCTGAGGATCTCCGCCTGGTAACGCAGCCGGTCGTAGCGACCGGACGGCCCGCCATGAGACGCACTGCCGAGCGCGGGACGGAACAGCAGAACGCTGTCGTCCGTAGCGGTCGCGCGCAACCGGGCCACCCACCGTGCGGGTTCGTGGATCATCACGCGGGAGTCGTTGACGCTGCCGGTTGCCAACAGGGCCGGGCGCGGGCCGTCCGGCATGTTGTCGTACGGCGAGTACGACAACATGTAGGCGAAGTCATCCGGCGTGCGTGGGTCGCCCCACTCGTCCCATTCGCCGATCGTCAGCGGTGTCGACGGGTCGAGCATGGAGGTGACGACGTCGACGAACGGCACCTCGGCGATGATCGCGCGCCAGCGCTGCGGCGCGATCGACAGGACCGCACCCTGCAACAACCCGCCCGCGGACGCGCCGCGGCCCGCGATCCGGCTGCCATCCACGATCTTCTGCTGGTCCAGCGCGTCGGCGGCCGCGATGAAGTCGGTGAACGTCGTGCGCTTGCGCAACAGCCGGCCCTGCTCCCACCAGTGACGACCGCCTTCGCCGCCGCCCCGGATGTGCGCGATCGCATACACCGCTCCACGGTCCAGCAGGCAGGCGAACTTCGGGTCGAAATACGGGTCGATCACGGCCTCGTAGGAGCCATAGCCGTACAGCAGGCACGGTGCGCTGCCGTCGATCGCGACATCAGCCCGATGCGCGATCGTCACCGGGATCTCGACCCCGTCCGGTGCGGTGGCCATGATGCGCGACGTGCGGTAGTCGGCCGCGTCGTACGACGGCACTGCGGCGGTCATGACGTGGCGGCGTTCGCCGGAGGCGAGGTCGATCTCCCACCAGGCCGGCGGCTCGATCAGGGACTCGACCATGACGGTCACGGACCCACTGTCGAACCGGTCGCGAACCGGCTCGTGCCCTTCGTCGTGACAGGCCACCATGATCGTCCCTGCCGGGACGCCGGGCTGCTCGTCGCGGAACGCGTCGCGGGCGACGTCGAGGACTCGCACCAGCGCGGCACCGTCACGACGCAGGCTGAGCACCAGATGCCCCTTGAACGCATCGACCTGCGTGAGACGTTCGGCCGGGTCCGGCGCGACGACCTCGATCCAGTTCTCGGCTTCGGAGGACTCGACCGGCGCGCGCATCAGCCGGAACTCGGTCCCGCCGTCGTTCGTGACGATGTAGAGCTCCCCACCGTCGTCGCCCGGCATGTGGTCCAGCGAGTACTCGATGCCCGAGCGCCGCGCCGCGACGAGCGTGGGCTGCGCCGCAAGGTCGCCGGTCGAGACCAGCCAGATCTCCGACGTGTCGCGATTCTCGGTGGTGATGACGGCGTACTCACCGGAACGAGTTGCCGCAACCATGACGTCGAACCGTTCGTCGGTTTCCTCGAAGACGAGGTCGTCGTCCGACGCCGGCCGCCCGATCTCGTGTCGCATCACCTGGTACGGCCGGTAGGCGGCATCGTGGACGACGTACAGCAGCGACTTCGAGTCTGCGCTCCACGCACAGCCGTAGTAGCTGCGGGGTACGACGTCGGCGAGGTCGCGGCCGGTGGTCAGGTCCCTGATCCGCAGCTCGTAGACCTCGTCGCCGTCCAGGTCCACCGAGTAGGCAAGAAGTGTGCCGTCGGGACTTACCTCGCGAACGCCCAGCGCGGCGTAGTCGGATCCCTCCGCGATCACGTTGAGATCGAGCAGCACCTCGGGTTCCGCCGCGCCCTCGACCCCTGGTCGGCGCAGGAACTGCGGGTACTGCGCGCCCGGCACCGTCCGGGTCGAGTAGCGCGACCCGCCCTGGACCGACGTCGGGGACTCCTCCGATGCCGGCACCCGGCCCACCATCTCCTTGAAAAGGGTGTCCTGAAGCGCAGCGGTGTGCGCGGTGCGCGCGTCGTAGTACTCGCGCTCGGCGGCGAGGTACTCGAGCAGGGCGGCACGGTCGTGGCGCATCCACTCGTAGTCGTCGGTAGTGGTGGTGCCGTGCAGCTCGCGAGTGGTCGGTTCCTGCTTCGCGACCGGCGGGTGCGCCGGCTTCGTGCCTTCGCTCATGCTGGCAACCTAGCGCCAACCGCTCCGGTCAGGTCAGGCGGAAACTGCTGATCAAGGATGTGATTCCGCTGTCGGCCGTTCCGGTGGTCCCGACCGTGAGGATGCCGAGCTCCGATCCGGTCGACTCGAGGACCTGGGTCGTGTTGACGGTGATCGTGCCACCGTTGGGTAGCTGCAGCGGGAGTTGGTACCGCAGTTCCTCCGCGGTTGTGCCGCCGGCGGTGACGGTCGACTCGTGCACGTGCTTCGCGCCGGCCTGCTTCACCTCCGTGGCGGTGGCTCCGGCGGCGGCGTTTGCCGGGACGGAGGTCGTGGCCACGAGCACGTTGGCGCTCCGTGGTGAAGCCGTCCGGGTTGACGGGACCGTAGGCGAAGAAGCGCAGGGCGTTGTTCTGGGCGCTGCTCTTCAGCTTTTGGATTGCCGCCGCCAGCTGGGGATTCGACTGGGCCACCGACTGGTCGGCCTTTGCCAGCGCTGACGCAGTGGTGGACACGACAGTCCATCCGCTCGGCGCCGTGATCGAGATCCCGCGGGAGTTCACGACGGTGGACCCGTTGGCCTGAACCGTGCCTGTGGCCGAGGAGACCGACCGGTGGGTCCACCAGAAGATGCCGCCCGCGATGACCACCACCGCAGCGGCGACCGCGACAACGATGATCCACGAATGCGATCCGCGCGGCTGCGCAGCGGCGTACCCGAATGGCTGTTGGCCCAGCGGTGGCGGGTAGCCGGACGCCTCGTACGCCGACGTGGTCGGCGCCGGAGGTAGTGGCACCGCTGAACCAGGTGGGTCCCAAGCGGCGGGCGGTGCGGCCGCGGGTGCCGCCGGTGCGAGTGCCTGCGCGGGCGGCGCAGCGTACGCAACACCGGCACCCAGTAGCGCAGGCACCGGAGGCTCAGTGACCGCCGGGGTAGGCGCGGCGCCGGCGGACGGAAGGGCCGCGATGGCGTCAGCGGGCGCAGGGGCGGACGCGGCATCCACCGGTGGTGCAGGCGGCGCCGCGGGCGGGGCGGCTGCGGTCGCGGGTGCTTCGGACGCCGACGGCAGCCGGCCGAGGCCGCACTCCGGGCAGACCTGCTGCGAGTCGAGGAGTGGGTGACCGAGCGCGCATTCCGATGCCGACATCGTTCCCCTCACCGGTGCGGTAGCGCCGGAACTAGCGACCAACGGCACTATCGTCGTGAAACCGGACACACTTGAACAGTTCGCGATGAGGCGATCGTGGCGCGGTCGGCGCGTCCGGCGCAGGTTACGGCTTTCCTTCTGCGCCGCGACGGGGCATCCTTACTGACTAGCGAGTCAGTAACGGTTTCCCTTGGAGGTCGATCGGTGCCAGCACGGACAGGTCCGAACAGCTACGACGCGATCATCGTCGGCGGCGGTCACAACGGCCTGGTCGCGGCCGCCTACCTGGCCCGCGAGGGCCTTCGCACCGTGGTGTGCGAGGCCCGCCCGGTCGTGGGCGGCGCGGCGGTCACCGAGCAGCCGTTCGGTCCGGACTTCAACGTCACGTCGCTGTCCTACGTCGTCAGCCTGCTGCCCCCCCGGTTGGTCCAGGATCTCGATCTGGTCCGTCACGGCTACCACGTCTTCCCGCAGGGTCCGTACTTCGCTCCGCGGGCCGATGGTCGCTACCTCCAGCTGCCCGACGATCGGTCGACTCGCTACGAGCGGGTCGCTGAGTTCTCGGCCGCCGACGCGGCCGCGATGCGGCGCTACGACGCCTGGCTCGACGACCTGGCGACGGTGCTCGCGCCGATGCTCGACGAGATCCCGCCGAAGCTCGGCTCCCGCCGGCCGCAGGATCTGGTCGAGCAGCTCAAGCTGCTCAAGCACCTTCGCGGGTTCGACACCCGTCGCGCGGTGGAGGTCACGCGGCTGTTCACCATGAGCATCGCCGACCTGCTCGAGGACTACTTCGTCTCGGATCCGGTCAAGGGCGTGCTGTCGGTGAGCGGCGTCATCGGAACCTGGGCCGGACCCCGATCGGCGGGAACGGCGTACGTCATGGCCCATCACCACATCGGCGACATCGGCGGCGGGCAGGTCGGCGCGTGGGGATTCCCGCGCGGCGGAATGGGTGGCGTCAGCAAGGCGCTGGCCGAAGCGGCGAAGTCCTTCGGTGCAGAGATTCGTACGTCGTCGCCGGTGGCCCGGATCGTCGCCGACGGTGGCGCGGTGCGCGGTGTGGTGCTCGAGGGCGGCGACGAGCTCGGCGCCCCGATCGTCGTCACGACGGCACACCCGGTGATCTCGTTCCTGCGGCTGATCGACCGCGATGCGCTGCCGGCCGATTTCGTCACGGACATCGAGCGTTGGAAGTCGCGGTCAGGCACGGTCAAGGTGAACCTCGCGCTGGACCGGCTTCCGGTATTCGCCAGCCATCCCGAGTTCGACCCGCAGATCCATGGCGGCACGATCGTCCTTGCCGAGTCGCTGGAGGATGTCGAGACCGCCTTCCAGGAGGCGGTCGCCGGCCAGCCGAGCAGTCGACCGTTCGCGGATGTCTGCATCCCGTCGGTGTTCGACGACTCCCTCGCGCCCGAGGGCAAGCATGTGATGTCGATGTTCACGCAGTGGGTGCCGCATCAGTGGTCGGAAGAACCGCACCTCGAAGACCTCGATGCGCATGCCGACCGGGTGGTTGCCCGGATGGAGGCGGTGGCGCCGGGCTTCACCGAGTCGATCCTGCACCGCCAGGTCATCGGGCCGTACCAGATGGAGCACGAGTACAACCTGATCGGCGGCAACATCTTCCACGGCGAGCTGTCCTCGGCGCAGCTGTTCCACACGCGGCCGGCCGCGGGTTACGCCGACCTGCGGACTCCGCTGCGCGGCCTCTACCAGGCCGGGTCCGCGACCCACGGAGGCGGCGGTGTCACCGGCATCCCGGGGCACAACGTGGTGCGGCAGATCCTCAAGGATCGCCGCCGTGCCGCCACTCGCGAGAAGCTGCGGTTGGGGTAGCGATGCCGGCGCTGCAGCCCGCGCTGCCGAAGCAGCACTACATCGATGCGGCCAGCTTTCGCACCGAGGTCGATCGGGTGCTGGCTCGGGAGTGGACCTGCGTCGGTCGCGTTGCGGACCTGGGCCTCACAGCGCGGGAGCGGATCGCGGTCATCGACGTGCTCGGCGAGAGCGTGCTGGTTGCCAGCACCGGGGACGGCCGCCTGGCGGCGTACTACAACGTGTGCCGGCATCGCGGCTCGCAGCTCTTTCCGGTCCGGCCCGACGAGCCGACGCCCGCGACGCGGTCGGCGAAGGCGATTCGTTGCCCGTACCACTCGTGGACCTACGGCCTTGACGGCGGCTTGCTGCGCGCACCGCACACCGAGGACGTCAGCGACTTCGACGCCGGCTGCTTCGGCCTGCATCGGGTCGGCGTCACAGCGTGGTGCGGATTCCTGTTCGTGCATCTCACGCCCGATCAGGCTGCGCCGCTCGAGGCGGAGCTGGCGGAGATCGGCGAGCGGATCCGCCGGTATCCGCTGGCGGCTCTGGTCACCGGCCACCGGATGACGTACGACGTCGCGGCGAACTGGAAGCTGATCGCGGAGAACTACAACGAGTGCTACCACTGCGCGGGCGTGCATCCCGAGCTCTGCCGGCTGGTGCCCGCCTTCGGCCACGGCGGGCAGGGCCTGGAGTGGGAGAGCGGCATCCCGCACCGTGAGGGAGCGTGGACGTTCACCACGACCGGAACATCGGACCGCGCGCCGTTTGCGGACCTCGACGAAGACGAACGCGTGCGGCACAAAGGCGAGCTGGTCTACCCGAACCTGATGCTGTCTCTCTCGGCGGACCACGTCGCCGCGTTCACCTTGCGACCCATGACGCACGACCGCACGGTCATCGACTTCGAGCTGCTCTTCGCCGCCGAGGAGGTCGCGCGGCCCGGCTTCGACGCGACCGATGCCGCGGAGTTCTGGGACCTGGTCAACCGGCAGGACTGGGCGATCTGCGAGTCGGTCCAGCGCGGCATGTCCTCGCGCGCCTACCAGCAGGGGTGGTTCGCGCCGATGGAGAACGAGAGCCTCGACATTCGGCGCTGGCTACTGACCCGGCTGGCCGGCGACGGCGAGCACGGGCCGGCGGGCGAGTGACGCGCCGGTGACCGAGACCGCTGATGTCGCCGTCATCGGCCTCGGCGCACTGGGAAGCGCGACGGCCTACCGCTTGGCCGGCCGCGGGCTGAAGGTGGTCGGGTTCGAGCAGTTCGCACTCGGCCACAACCGTGGTGCGTCGCACGACACGTCGCGGATCCTGCGGCGCAGCTATCACACGCCCGGCTACGTGCGGCTCGCCGGCGAGGCGTACGACGACTGGGCCGAGCTGTCAGCGGCGGTCGGTGAGCCGCTGGTCACGGTCACCGGCGGGCTCGACCTGTTCCCACCGGACCCGGCGATCCCGATGGCCGACTACGTGGCGAGCCTGGCCGCCTGCTCGGTCCCGTACGAGGTGCTCGACGATCAGCAGGTCCTCGATCGATGGCCGCGGGTTCGGCTTCCGGACGGTGGTCGGGCCCTGTTCCAGGCCGACACCGGCATCGTGCACGCGGCGCGCACGGTGGCGGCGCTGCAACGCGCCGCGGTCGCGGTCGGCGCCGAGCTGCGCGAGGAAACGCGGGCGCGCGTGTGCAAGGCGGGCGGCGGCGGTGTCGAGATCGAGACCGCCTCGGGTCTGCTTCACTGCGACCGCGTCGTCGTTACTGCCGATGCATGGACCAACAACGCCATCGAGCGGCTCGGAGTGCAGCTTGCACTGACGGTCACCCAGGAGCAGGTCAGCTACTTCGTCCCTGACGACCCCGAACATTTCGGGCCGGGGCAGTTTCCGGTCTGGATCTGGATGGACGAGCCGAGCTTCTACGGCTTTCCGACGTACGCCGGAAACCTGGTCAAGGCTGGTCAGGACGTCGGTGGTCGAGTGACCACGGGGGACACGCGCGGGTTCGAACCCGATCCGGCGAACCTGGCGCAGCTGGCCGCGTTCATGCGCCGAACCTTTCCGGGCAGTGCGGGCGAGGTCGATCACAGCGTGACCTGTCTCTACACGTTGACGCCGGACCGGGACTTCGTGATGAGCCCGCTGCCGGATCATCCGGAGGTGGTCGTCGGGCTCGGTGCGGGACATGGCTTCAAGTTCACGCCGACCTTCGGCCGGATCCTGACCGACCTCGCCGTGGATGGCGCAACGACGAGCGACGTCAGCGCGTTCGGCATCGACCGGCCCGCCATGACCGATCCCGACTACCCCGCGAGCTGGCTGGTCTGATCGCTGACCCGACCCCAAAACTCCTCGCTGATCTTGACGTTGGAGGCGCAGAACTCGCGTTTGTGCGCCTCCAACGTCAAGATCACGAACGCCGGCGGGCGGGTTCGGCGAGGCGGTCCGCCGGGATGCCCACTTCGGCGGCGACGACGCCGCGGATCCACCGTGCCCGCGTGCTGGTGCCGATCAGGCCGGCGTGGACGGTCGAGGAGATCGCCAGACCGTCGATCAACGCGATGATCCGCCAGGCCGCGCCGTCGGGGTCCGGGCAGCAGAACTCGCTGGTGGCCACGCCCTCGGCGATGATCTCGGCGACGGTCGTCTTCCACTGCACGTCGAGCCGCCGCGACACGGCCTGCAGCTCGGGCACGCGCAGCGCGGCCGCCCAGGCCTCGATCCACAGCCGCCACGCCGGCGTCGGGGTCCGGCTCGGCCCGTAGAGCGCGAGCACTCGACTCAGCCGCCCGGCCGCACCGGCTCGCGAGGCTCGGATCCGCGCGAGCCGGGCAAGGTCCTGCTCGGCCGCATAGTTGAACGCCTCCGACAGCAGCCGGTCCTTGGACTCGAAGTGGTAGAACACCAGCGCCGTGCTGACGTTCAGCGCTTTCGCGACGTCGACGACCCGGGTGTTGGCGAAGCCGCGCTCGGCGATCTGGTCGACCGCTGCGCGCAGGATCTCCTCGCGGCGGACGTCGACCGCACGCCGGGCTGCCATCAGCGCACCGTCCGGACCGCGGTCATCCGAGATCCCGTGCAATGGTCCGGGTCCAGGAACGCTCGGCAAAGACGTCCGCACCGTCGTGACACACGAGTTCGATGCGTACGTCGAAATCCGTTGCGGTTACAGCGATTTCAACGGTTGCGTCGGTCCGGACCTCGACGTCCGCCCAACGCAGCCCGTAGCTCGCCCGGCTGGATACGTGTTGTTCGAATGATCGGGTGTCGACGCTCACCCGGCCCTGGTAGCGCTCGCTGCACGCGACGCCGTCCTCGTCGTACGACGACCCGTGGTCGACGACGCAGGCGGTCTCGCGGCGCAACACGTCGTGCTCGACCCGCCAGGTCACCTCGGTGGACTCATGCGGGACGTCCGAGCTCGGTGTCAGCACCGGTGCCGCGCACGAAGACGGTCCGGCGACCGTGGGCAGGTGAAGCATGCAGCCGTCCAGGTGCAACGTCAGTGTCACGGGTGCCGGCGGCGCAACCGTGTTCGGCCAGTCCGTGCCGCTGACGGACAACCGCAACCGGTGGCCGGGGTCGAACCGCCACGAGGTCGCCTCGAGCTCGACAGTCACGTCCACTGCCTGCCCGGGCGGGAGCGGTTCCGGGTGCTCGAGCCCGTTGCGGCGGGTGAGGTTGAGCACCCCGCGGGTGATGAGGGCCGAGCGACCGTCGGGAAACACGTCGCACAGCCGGACCGCGAGGCTCGCGACAGGGACGTCGGCGCTGACGCGAGCCGCCAGCCGCGGATGGCCCAGGATCTCGAGGTCGTCGGCCGGCCACTCCCAGGTCAGCGACTGCGCGTCGTCGCGACGTTGGTCGTACGGCTGGCCCCACGGCAGGTGCCCGGCGCAGGAGATCCAGCCCGCCGTGCCTGTATCCGGCAGCACGACATGCGTGGCGGTGCCGGTGCCGAGCGCACGGACGTCATCGGAGATCCGGTCGAGCGGCCAGCCGGGCTCGTTCCGCCACTCGCCGGCGACCACGTCGAGGTCCGGCTCGGGCAGGCTCGACCGCCGGGCGAACAGCGTGATCGGAGGCTCGTCCTCGATGCCGTTGCCGACGTCCCGCAGCCAGCGGTCCCACCAGCGGACCAGCTCCGGCACCAGGTCGATCCGCGGCCCGGGCAACGCACTACTGGTCGCCGCATGGCTCCAGGGACCGAGCAGCAGCCGATGCGGCACGCCCGCCGACGACAGCGCTTCGATGGTGCGGAAGGTGTTGTTGCGGTAGCCGTCGGCCCAGCCGCCGACCAGCATCGTGGGGATCCGGATCCGGTCATAACCGGGCCGCACCGAGCCTTGCCGCCAGTAGCCGCCGTCTCGTTGCTCCTCGAGCCAGCGCAGCAACCAGGGCTCGGTCCGCTCGATCCGTTCGCGCCACAGCTCGCGCCAGCCCTCACCCACCAGCTCGGGCACGGGGGGCAACGCATTCATCGCGATCATGTACGTCGGGTAGTCGACGATATCGAGCAAGCGCAGCAGGCCACCCATGTAGTGCACGTCGTCGGTGTAGCGGTCGTCGCTGGCATAGATCGCGATGACCGCCTTCAGCGCGGGCGGGTTCGTCGCGGCGAGGTGCAGCGAGTTGAAGCCGCTGTACGACGTGCCGTACATCCCCACTGCGCCCGTGCACCAGGGCTGGCCGGCAATCCACGCGATGACGTCGTTGAGGTCGTCCTGCTCCTGAGCGGGGTACTCATCGGTGGCGACGCCGGTCGAGGAGCCGGTGCCGCGAACGTCGACCCGCACGACGGCGTACCCGTGCTCGTCGCGAAGCCGCACGTACTCCGGCCGATAGCCGGCGGTCAGGTCGTCCTTGCGGTACGGCAGTGCCTCGAGGATGGCCGGGGCGGGGCCACCGCCGGGAAGGAAGAGTGAGGCCGCGAGGCGAGCGCCGTCCCGCATCGGGATCCAGACCCGATCGACGCGGCCGTCACCCATCGGCGGCTTCGGCGGCATGTGCCGCCACAACGAGCTCGCGGACGGCAGCGAAGGGCAGCGCGTACGACGTGTTGCCGTCGCGGCCGACGACGGTCCGGGCGGCGAGCATGCTGTTGAGTGCCGCTTCCTCGGTCGCGTCGACGACTGCCTCGAAGTAGGGATCGAGCATCCAGCCGGTGAGCGGGATGCCGGCCGGTGGTGCGCCGCGTTCCGCGCGAAGCCCGGTCGCGACCGCGAGGAAGATCTCGCCCGAGCCGTTAGACGCCGTGCTGCCGAGGCGGGCCAGGCCGAGCCCGCAGCGCCGGGCTAGCCGCTCGCATCCGATCGGGTCGATCGGCGCGTCCGTGACGACCACGACGATGCACGACCCGGCCGGCCGGGGCGGTCCGTCCGCGCCGGGATCCGGCAACAGCCTGCCGACCGGCACGCCGGCGACGGTCAGCCGGTGCCGATCGCCGAAGTTCGTCATGGTGAGCACCGCGACCGTGTTGCCGTCCGGCAGCCGTCGCGACGCAGTGCCGATGCCGCCCTTGTAGCCGAGCGCGCTCATGCCAGTGCCCGACCCGACGGCACCCTCGTTGAACGCTGATCCACCCGCTGACTCCCGGGAGGCGCGGAGTGCGGAGCGGACGTCGTCGATGGTGACGCGTACTCGCCGCGGGTCGGAAAGGAAGCTGTCGTCGCACTCGGCCACGACCGGGATCGTGACGTCATCGACGCCGATCAACGGCTCTTCCTCGACCAGCAGGGCGACCGCTGCGTCGTACACCCGGCCCATCTGCATGGTCGACGTGAGGAAGATCGGCGTCTCGATGCCGCCGCACTCTCGGATCGCGGTGATGCCCGTGCACTCGCCGCAGCCGTTGAGCACCGCAGCGCCGGCGGGGATGGGGTGGGTGAACGCGTTGCCGCCGATGTCGAGCACGGTGACCCCGGTACGAGCGACGCCGTCGCCGGCTGGCGGCGGTGGGTCGTCGCGCCAGATCGTGGCGTGGCCGAAACCGACACCTGGCACGTCGAGGACGGAGTTCGTCGGGCCAGTGGGCAGCTGGCCGATACTGATTCCCAAGTCAGCAACACGCACGCGCCCAGCATGCCGTCCGGAAGGGGTCGTTGACCATGACTGTGCGGGTTCCGGTGGTGAGCAGCGACGACTGCCTGCGCCATGACCCCGCGGCGGAGATCTGGGTGGGCGTTCGTACGCCGGGCACCGAGGTGGCCGAAAGGGTCACGGTCATCCGCGCGGCCACCGAGGCGGCGGGTGCGACCCAACTGGCCGCCGTGCGTTGTGAGGACCGGATCCTGAAGCGTGTGCACAGCAACGAGCTGCTCGACTACCTGGCGACCGCGTGGGAGCGCTGGGTCGCGGCCGGCTTCCCGGAGCAGTCGGGTCAGGACCGGGTCGTCCCCTATGTCTTTCCGACTGCCGCGCTGCTCGCCGGGCTACCGGCGCGCGAACCGGCCGCCGCGCATGCGCGGGCCGGTCGCTACTGCTACGACACGATGACCCTCATCGGGCCGGGCACCTGGGAGGCCGCGCGCGCCGCGGTGGACGTGGCGGCCACCGCGGCACGTCTCGTTGCGGCCGGCCAGCCCATGGTCCTCGGCCTCTGCCGCCCGCCCGGCCACCACGCGACCAGGGACGGTTTCGGCGGTTCGTGCTACCTCAACAATGCCGCCGTCGCGGCCGAGGTCTTGCTCGAGGTCGGCGCGGAACGGGTGGCGGTGGTGGACATCGACGCCCATCACGGCAACGGCACCCAGGCGCTCTTCTACGACCGCGCCGACGTCTTCTACTCGTCACTGCACGTCGATCCCGGCGCGGGCTGGTTCCCGCACTACGCCGGGTTCGCCGACGAGCGCGGACGCGGTGCCGGTGCCGGCACCACACTCAACCTCCCGTTGGCACCGGGCACCGAGGACACCGGTTGGCTTCGCGCTCTTCTCGAGATTCGCAGTGCAGTGGAGGACTACAGCCCGGATGCCATGGTGCTGTCGCTCGGTGTCGACGCGGCAGCAGGTGACCCGGAGAGCCCGCTCGGGGTGACCCGGGACGGGTTCCGGCAGGCCGGCGAGCTGCTGTCCGGCCTTGCCCCGTGCGTCGGCGTACTGGAAGGTGGCTACGACCTGGGCGCGATCGGCGACCTGGTGTGCGCGGTGCTCGAGGGGATGGCGTGATGGCGGAGCGGCGGCTGATCGTCATTCGGCACGCCAAGGCGGTTCAGGGCGACGCTGACCACGAGCGCCCGCTGGCGGACCGCGGGTTCAAGGACGCGGCGGCGATCGGTGCATTGCTCGCCGGGTCCGGCCTGGTTCCGGACCGGGTCGTCGTGTCGACCTCGTTGCGGACCCGCCAGACCTGGGAGACCGCCGCGAACGCCGTGGCCGGTGACCCGGAAGTTGTTGCGGATCACCGGATCTACGTCAACACCGTTGGCGGGTTGCTGGCCATCGTGCACGAGACGCCGGTCCACGTGGACGTCTTGGCTCTCGTCGGCCACAACCCGTCGATGGCCGAGCTGGTGAACCGGCTCGACGACGGCTCGGGCGATGCCGCCGCGTTGCAGGCGCTGGACAAGGCGTTTCGCACGAGCGGGGTTGCGGTGTTCGGCGTGAACGGTGACTGGGTCGAGCTCGGCCTGGGCGATGCCCGCCTGATCAGCTACGCCGTCGCGCGCGGATGAGCTGACTGCTCAGGCCTGCGAGGCGGTCGCAAGAGCCATCGCCTGATGGACCGAGGCCTCGCCCGACTCGCCACCGAGCTTGAGCCGCACCGCGTTGTTCGTGAGCGAGCGAATGCCATAACCGCGCAGCGGCCGCAGGCCCAGAACCCGCGCGCCACCGCGACGGACCAGGCCGGCGATCAGCGCCGTGGACTCCTGGTGGAGCCGGCCGCGTTGCGCCATCGCTTTGGCCAGGCCCGGTGCAAGCCGGTTCAGATGCGCCCGCATCGGCGGCGTCACCCGGCTGGAAGGGGACAGCCGTTCCTCGGGTGCGCGCGCGAGCAGGGCGAGCACGTGCGTGGCGCCGCCGTCGATCGCGCGCGCAACCGGAAGCGGATCGGTGACGAACCCGTCCACCCAGCGCCGCCCGTGCAGCTCGACCGGAGGCCCGGCCCAGAACGGGATCCGCGCCGAGGCGAGTAGCGCCTGCCGCCAGTCGCTCTCGGTGCGAAGATCCGCGAGAACGCTCGCTGAAAGTGTGTCCAGCGCGGTCGCCACCGGGTGCAACGGAAGGTCGGACTCGAGCAGCCAGTTCCACTGGAAGCCGTGCTTGTCGATCATCACGGTGTCCAGCAGGAAGTCGAGCGAGACCAGCGGGCCGCGGCCGGCGAGCATCCGGCCGAAGTCGACGAACGCGCCGGGCGCCAGGTCGTCGTAGTAGGCGCGGGCGAGGTGGTCGGTACGCCGGGACACCAGACCGGTGCCGGTGAACGCGCCGGCCGACACCGCGAAGACCTCGTCGAGGCAGTCGCGCAGTCCGAGTGCGCCGATCGCGCGCGTCATGCCGCCGGTGTAGACCCCACGCATGCCGCCGCCCTCGATCACCAACGCGACGCGATGTCCGTCATCGTGGTGGCCGGGCAAGGTGCCGGCTCGGCGGCGCTGGAGCAGAACCGACAACACGTCGAGATCTCCGACGGCGAACGGACGACGAACGCACGCCTGGCCATCGCCCATGCGGCGTGAGCGTATCGCCACTCCCTCTGGAGAACCCCCCGATGCGCTCAGGAAAGCGACTTGGCGAGCACTTCGAACGCGAGGTCGGCCCGGCGCGGCAGGCCGAAGCGCTCGTCGCCGTGCGGGAACGGCCGCAGCTCGCCGGTCGCGGTGTACCCCCGCCGCTTGTACCACGCGATCAGGTCGCGGCGCTGGGTGATCACGGTCATGTGCATCGTTCGGGCACCGAACTCGTCACGGGCGATGCGTTCCGCCTCGGCGAGCACGGCGCGACCCAGCCCCGAACCCTGATCGACGGGTGACACCGCGAACATCCCGAAGTAGCAGATCTCACCGGCACGCCGCTCGAGCTGGCAACAGGCCAGTAACCGGTCATTCGGGGCAAAACCCAGCAGAAGCAGCGAGTCGTTCGCGTCGACGATCGCCCGGACCGCTGCGGGATCCGTTCGTTGCCCGTCGAGGAGGTCGGCCTCGGTGGTCCATCCGACCCGGCTGGCATCACCGCGGTACGCCGACTCAACGAGCGCGACGACCGCATCGACATCGTCCGCGGTCGCCGGCCGGTAGGCCAGGTCCGCGGGGTCGTCCGTCACGAGCCCAGACGCTATGTCACGCGCGCCGGTGTAACGCAATCCGCTGCTCGTCCGCTGTTGCAGGTGACAGCGTCCCGCCCGACCGGGCAGGCACAGAGAGGGAACTCGATGACGTCAATGCTCGCTCGCCGTACGGCGGTCGTAGCGGCAACCGCGGCGGTGGCCTTCAGCGGCATCGCGTTGGCCGGCAGCGCCGTGACCGCGAACGCAGCCGCCAAGGCTCATACATCACTGTCCATCCGGATCGGCCGGGCCGCCATCAACCCCGGCGGAAGCGACACCGTGTCCGGACAGCTCCGCTCCTGGAAGGGCGGCGTGGCCGGCCACTGGATCGAGCTGCTCGACAAGCCGAAGGGCACCACGACGTGGAGCAAGCTCGCGGCGCATCGCGCCGGGCGGCACGGCTTCATCAGCTTCGAGGTGACTCCGAGCGTCACCACCCGTTACGTGCTGGCGTTCGCCGGAAACAAGCGTGAGCGCGCCTCCCGCAGCGCGGTCGGCACGGTCCGCGTTCTCG
>DATJSI010000003.1 GCA_035504215.1 Mycobacteriales bacterium | reverse complement strand
GCGCCTCCAACGTCAAGATCACCGCGGTGGAGGGGTGCGAGCCGGGTACGCCGGGGCGCTTCGCGGGCTCGTAGTCTTCCGGCGTGACCGTACGTCTCGTGCTCGGCCTGCTCGTGACCGTCGTCGCGCTCGGCTTCGCGGCCTACCGGGTGGGCTGGCTGACCCGGTTGGTGCTGGCCGGTGCGCCGATCCCACCCGAGCGCCGGCCGACCGTCGTCGGCGCCGTCGAGGCCCAGGTCGTCGACGTCTTCGGCCAGCGCAAGCTGTTCAAGGTCAAGCTGTCCGGCATCGCCCACGCGCTGACCTTCTGGGCCTTCGTCGCACTGCTGCTCACGATCATCGAGGCCTACGGCGCGCTGTTCCAGCGCGACTTCGCAATCCCGGGCATCGGTCACAGCCGTGCGCTCGGCTGCATCGAGGACGCGTTCGCGACCGCCGTACTGCTCGCGCTCGTGGTCTTCGCCGCGATCCGGTTGGCGCGGTCGCCACGTCGGGTCGGGCGGCGCTCGCGCTTCTACGGCTCACACACCGACCAGGCCTACCTCGTGCTCGGCCTGATCTTCCTGGTCATCGCGACGCTGCTGCTCTACCGCGGCGCGCAGATCAACGCCGGCGTCTTTCCCTACCAGCACGACGGCTGGTGGCCGTTCGCATCGAAGGCGGTCTCCTACATCACGCCCGACAGCGAGGCGTTCGAGACGGTGTTCATCGTCGCCCAGATCGCCGTCGTCATGGGCTTCTTGATCTTCGTGCTGCACAGCAAGCACATGCACATCTTCACCGCGCCGCTGAACGCATCGTTGAAGCGTCAGCCCAAGGCGCTCGGCCCGCTGGGTACGACGCCCGACCTCGAGAAACTGATGGAGGACGAGGATGCGGTGCTCGGCGCCGGTGTCATCGAGAACTTTCACCACCAGCAGCTGTTGCAGACGCTGGCGTGCACCGAATGCGGCCGGTGCCAGGACAAGTGCCCGGCCTGGACCACCGGCAAGCCGCTGAACCCGAAGCTCATCATCACCAATCTCCGTGACTCGATGTTCGCGCAGTCCAACCGGCTGCTCGGTGCGAAGGCCGAGGACGGCTCGGAGATGGAGCCGGTGCCGTTGGTCCCCGACGTCATCGACCCGGACGCGCTGTGGGCCTGCACGACCTGCGGCGCCTGCGTCGAGGAGTGCCCGGTCGACATCGAGCACGTCGATACGATTCTCGACCTGCGCCGTTATCAGGTCCTGATGGAGTCGTCGTTCCCGAGCGAGGCCGGCACGATGCTGCGCAACGTCGAGAACCACGGCAACCCATGGGGGCTGCGCGCGGACATGCGCGAAGAGTGGACCGCTGGCGTCGAGTTCGACATCCCTGTCGTCACCGACCACATCCCCGACGACATCGAGTGGCTCTACTGGGTCGGGTGCGCGGGTGGCCTCGACGACCGCGCACGCCGCTCGACCCAGGCGATCGCGCGAGTGATGCATGCCGCCGGAGTGAAGTTCGCGATCCTCGGCGCGGGCGAGTCGTGCACCGGCGACCCCGCGCGCCGGATGGGCAACGAGTACCTGTGGCAGGAGATGGCCAAGGCCAACATCGAGACCCTCGACGGCGTCGGTGCGAAGAAGATCATCGCCTCGTGCCCGCACTGCTTCAACACGATCGGCAACGAGTACCCGGCCCTTGGCGGCAACTACGAGGTCGTGCACCACTCGCAGCTGCTCGGCCGGCTGGTCGCCGAGGGCAAGCTCGCACCGCAGGACCCGATCGTCGCGAAGCTCACCTACCACGACCCGTGCTACCTCGGCCGGCACAACAGCGTGTACGACGCACCCCGAACGGTGCTTGACGCCGTACCAGGTCTCGAGCGGGTCGAGATGCACCGCCACGGCCGGCGCGGCTTCTGCTGCGGGGCGGGCGGCGCGCGGATGTGGATGGAGGAGCGGGTCGGCAAGCGGGTCAACGTCGAGCGGACCGACGAGGCGCTCGGCAC
Organism: Mycobacteriales bacterium; assembly: GCA_035504215.1. NCBI lineage: Bacteria > Bacillati > Actinomycetota > Actinomycetes > Mycobacteriales > Mycobacteriales bacterium. Next base: position 1,003 of record DATJSI010000003.1, on the reverse strand, counting down.
CGGTGCGGAGATCATCGCGACGTCATGCCCGTACTGCCTGATCATGCTCGACGACGCGGTGACCGCGAAGCGGGCCGAGGGCGGCGCGCAGGGGGTCACGGTCATCGACATCGCACAGGTCATCGCCGACTCGATCGGGTTGCGGGTGCTGACCGCGGGGGCAGCGGCCGACGCGTCCGCGACCTCGGACTCCGAGAGCTAGCCGCACACGATGGCCTGGCGCAGGAAGAAGCCGCGCGACTGGTCGCAGCGCGCCTTCGAAGAGAGCGAGATGCAGCGCCGCGAACGCGCGGCCGGTGGCGTCCCGATGCCGCAGCCGCTGTCGAAGTCGGTCGACCTGCCCGAACGCTCGACCTGGAAGTGGACGCTCGGCGGCGTGGCGATCATCGTCGTCGCGATCCTGATCCGCAACGGCCTCGACTCGCGGGCACCGGGCCTCACCACCAACTGCCACGTGCCGGCCATCGCGTTGAGCTCGGCAAGCGTGCACCGCGGGTCCACGCTGCGCTGGTCGGGAACCGGCCCGGCCGCGATGCACTTCGTCATCACCGTCGGCGTGGGCGGGCTGCGGCCGGGTGCACATCCGGGCCAGCTCAGTCCGGTGCCGGATCCTGGCGGCTCGGTCAACAGCACGGAGATCGCGGTCTTCCCGAAGGCGCTGTCGAGCAGCTGCAAGGCCAACGGATCGTTCACCGTCGACGTACCGCCGGGCGGCTACAACGTCCGGATGTTCAAGCTGATCGGCAGCGGTTCCGCGGTGACGGGGACGCCGGTCGCGACCAAGCGGATCACGGTCACGTCCTAGCCTCCCGGCACCGAGCGGGGAGCGCGGTGCGGACGCTATCCTCGGGCGGTCCGCCGGGCTCGGCCCGGCGCTCGCGGGTGTAGTTCAATGGCAGAACATCAGCTTCCCAAGCTGACAGTGCGGGTTCGATTCCCGTCACCCGCTCCACCGGCCTACCAGGTGTTTTCCCAGGTCAGCGGGCCTTTGTCCCCTCATTCT
>DATJSI010000002.1 GCA_035504215.1 Mycobacteriales bacterium | reverse complement strand
CGGATGCCGACGGCCGCCGGCGGGTCGAGGAGCTGCTGCAGGAGCAGAAGCTCGTGGTCAAGAACGCGCTCGAAGCCAACCAGCATCTGGTGGCAGCCCTGCGAGACGCCCTTATGGAGCGCGAAGAGCTGGTCGGCAAGGAGATCACCGCGGTGCTCGACGAAGCCGAACAGGTCGGCCCGCCGCCGTTGGTGATCGACCTTCGCGACCCCGAAGCGGTGCGCGCCGGCGACTGAGCCGGTACGGCGGCGTCGCGCCCGGCTCGCGAAGCCGTACGCCGTACGCTCAGGCGGTGGCCATGCCGGCGACCGAGCGTGCCGTCCTGTGGGCGACCTGTCTGGTCCTGGCCGCGATCGGCGTCGTGCTCGGCACGATCGAGTCCTTCCTGGTGCCGCTGCGGCTGTTCAATGGCACCGAAGGACTGTCCGTGGTGCTCGCGGTCGTCGGCAACGCGCTGATCGGCAGCCTGGCCGGCCTCGCCACCCGGAGCCTGGCGGCGGCCGTCATGCCGGTGGTCGGGTGGGTCGTGGCGGTTGGGGCGCTGCTGATCGTCGCTCGCGGCGGCGACGTCGTGTTCGTCGGGAAGCTGCCCGCCGACCCGGGCGTCGTGGTCGTGGGCAACGTGTTCCTGTTCGCGGGGATCCTCGCCGGCGTGGCTGCGCTGTTCGTCACCACACGCGCGATCAGGTCGGACTACACCAACCCGGTGAACCCGCCGACACCACAGGTGTGACCGACTCGCAGGTGGTGGTGCCCGAGCAGGCCGGTGCGCCGGACGCGGCCGCCCAGCGCGCGCCCGCGGCCGACCCGCCCGCCGCCGCGCCGACCTCCACCGCGCTGCCGGGTGTCGACCCCGACGCCGCGGTCGACACCGACGCCATCCTCATCCGGCTCGGCACCAACCGGTTCGCCGTGGATCTCGCCTCGATCGCCGAGGTCGGCCGTGTGCCCGCGATCACCCGCGTGCCCGGGATGCCCGGCTGGCTGTCCGGCGTGGCCAACTGGCGCGGGCGGATCCTTCCGGTGCTCGACCTGCGCCCGCTGATCGGCGCCGAGTCGAGCGAGCTCGATGGCCACAGCCGGCTGCTCGTGCTCACCAGCGGCGGCGTCGCGGTCGGCATGGTGGTCGACCTCGTCGAGGGCACCACGTCGCTCGCCGACGTCGCGCCGTTCCCACCGGCGAGCGCGCCGGCCGGCCCTCAGCTCCTCAACGGCCAGCTGCCCCGGGCCGAAGGTCCGATCGCGGTGCTCGACGCGGATGCCGTGCTCCGCCTTCGCGACGGGCTGCCGCGCGGCCGGCGTTCGGCCTGACCTGCTACAGCGACGCCTCGATTTGTTCGAAGACTCTTCCTGAGGACCGAACTCGGGAGCGCTCGTGGACTTCAGCAAGAAGCTCAGCCGCGTCGCGGCCGCTTCGACCTGGGTCGGGATCGTGCTTGCGCTGATCGGGGCGCTCGTCCTGCACTACCACCCGGCCAACGGCGTGCACGTCCACCTGGCTGCGGTCTACGGCTGGGAAGTCTTCGCCATCGTCAACGCGACCCTGATGACCGTCCTGCCGTCGCTGCAACAGCGTTACGACCACGTTCGGCGCCGGATCACGACGTACCGGCTCATCCTGCTGGTCTCCACGATGCTGTCGGTCAGCGCAGCCGTCGCGGTCTCGGGCGGGCTGCGCGGGCCGTTCTGGATCCTCTACCTTCCTGCCCTGCTGTTCGCGGCTACCACGCTCAAGCAGTGGCAGGCGGTGGCGCTCGGCGTCGCCAACTCGGTCGGACTGGTGATCGCCGCGTTGATCGCCCACAGCGTCGACTCGACGACGGCCGCGTGGCTGGTGCTGGTGCTCCCGATCTTCCCGGCGCTGACCTGGTTCAACAGCGCGCTCTCTCAGTCGATCTGGGCGATGCGGGCGATGGCCCGTTCGGAGCGCGACGAGCTCCAGGCCCGGGTCGGCGAGCTGTCCGAGGTGCTCGCCCAGGCAGCGGAGGGCGACCTGTCGGTCGGCCTCGCGCTCGAGGCCGGCCGCGACGAGGCGCTGGCTCAGCTGTCGGTCGCATTCACCAACACGGTCACCAACCTGCGCGCGCTGGTCAGCCAGATTCGTACTGGCGGCGAGCAGATCGGTGCGGCCGCGGGCGAGCTGCTCGCAACCGCCGAGGAGCACTCCTCGTCCGCGACGCAGCAGTCCTCGGCGGTTACCGAGACGACGTCGACCATCGAGGAGCTGGCCACCACCGCGGCGCAGATCGCCGAGACGTCGGAGGCAGTCGCGAGGTACGCCGCGGAAACCCTCCGGCACGCCGACGACGGCCGGGCTGCCGTCCAGGCCAGCGTCGACGCGATGGACACCATCGCCAACCGGGTCGACTCCATCGCGGCACGTGCGCTCTCGCTCGGCGAGAAGAGCCAGGAGATCGGCCGGATCCTCGAGGTCATCAACGACCTTGCCGACCAGACCAACCTGCTCGCTCTCAACGCCGCGATCGAGGCGGCCCGCGCCGGCGAGCACGGTCGAGGGTTCGCGGTCGTGGCCTCCGAGGTGCGCAAGCTGGCCGAGCGCGCGCAGGACTCGACCGGCCAGATCGCCGGGCTGGTCAACGAGATCCAGAGCGAGACCAACGCGACGATCATCGCGAGCGAAGAGGGCGCCAAGGAGGTGCGGGTCGGGTCCGATCTGGCGAGGGGCGTCGTCGATGCGCTCGAGCGGATCAGCGGGATGGTCGACGAGACCACCACCGCCGCCAAGGAGATCTCCATCGCCACGCAGCAGCAACGCTCGGCGTCCGACCAGGTCGTCTCGGCGATGACGCAGGTGTCCGACGTGTCCCAGCAGTACGCCGTCGGCTCGAAGCAGGCCGCCTCCGCCGCCAGCGAGCTGACCGTGCTCGCCGCGGAGCTGCGCGCCTCGATCGCCCAGTTCAAGGTCGCCTGAGGCGTCGCCTGATCGGCGGACCCGATTCAAGCCGGGTCCGCAGCGCGCCGATCTTGCCCGAGTGAGCCGTTCGGCGTATTCGCTGCTCCTCCGTTCGGCGTGCCGCCGTCCGGATGCCGGCTGATGCCGGCCGCGGGTCTGCGATGAGCGCCTCCCAGAGTCGCAGCGGCGCCGGCCGCGCCGGCCGCGTCCGCCACGTCAAGGCCGATGACCTCGCCGTCAGCGACGACGCGCCGGACCGTTCGCGCGAGGGCGCGCAGCTGCGGCTGGTTCCGCCGATCGTGACTCCGGTGACCACGGCCCTGCCGGTCGACGTCGAACGCCGGCTGGCCGAGCTGGTCGGCATCGAGCCCGTGGTCAGCGAGGAGTACGTCGAGACCGACCAGGAGGTCGACCCGCTCTACGACGAGACCAAGGCAACGCACTTCGCCAAGCGGGTGCTTCAGGTCGCGCAGCGGGTCACTGTCGGCAGCCTGCTGCTGCTGATCGGCTGCGCCCTCGCGGCGGCGAGGATCAACAGCACGTCCCTCCGGGTCCATCCGTTGCCGGTCACGGTGTGGGCGATCGCCGCGGCGGTCGCCGCGGTGGGGCTGGCCGCCCTGGTCACCGATCCCGACGTCTCGGTGCGGCTCAGCACCGCGAAGCGGCGTAGCTTCGGCTGCATTCTCATGGCCGGCCTGCTGGTCTCGATCACCGGGATCGTGGCCAACGCCGACGGTGTCGCAGCTCCGACCTGGGTGCTGTTCCTGCCGGTCGTCGTCGTCGCGGGTGCGGTCCTCGGCCCCGCGCTCGGCCTGATCGTCGGCGCGTTGGCGGCACTCGGAATCTACGTCGCGGCGGGCGTCTCGGACACCCTGACCATCGCCGGCATCGGCCGGCTCGTCGTGATCCTCCCCGCCTGCCCGCTCTTCGGCTGGGCGGCGGGTGCGTTGGCCAGCTGTGCCCACGAAGCGGTCGCCTCCGCGCGCCGGCAGCGACTGGCTCTGATCAACGATGTCGGCCGGCTCAGCACGCTGCTCGACGACGTCGCCGCCGGCGACCTGTCGCGGGTCCCCTCGCTGGAGAACCCCGCCGACCAGGCAACCGCGACCCTCGCCGTGGTCTTCGCCGACACCGTCCTGTCGCTTCGCCGGTTGGTCCGCCAGCTGAGCACCGTCGCGGACAAGCTCGCGGACAGCGCGGGCGAGCTGGCCGGCACCGCCGCGACCCACGTTGCCGCGGTCGAGCAGCAGGGCTCCGCGGTCGCCCAGACCACCAGCACGATCGAAGAGCTCGCGGCGACCGCCAACTCGATCGCCGAGACGGCGGAGCGGGTCGCGAGCTTCGCCGGCACGACTCGCCAGGACGTCGACGACGGGATCCACTCGGTCGAGAAGTCGACCGCGTCGATGGTCGCCATCGGCAAGCGGGTGCGGGAGCTGGGATCGCGCACCGACCGGCTCGATGAGCGGGTCGTACGGATCGCCGCGATGACGCGCTCCATCGACGAGCTGGCTCGCCGTACGACGATGCTCGGGGTCAACGCCTCGATCGAGGCGGCCAGGGTCGGCGAGTACGGCTACGGCTTTGCGACCGTCGCCGAGGAGATCACCGCGCTGGCGGCCAAGGCTCGCTCCGCCACCGCCGGCATCGCCCGGATCGTGGCCGAGCTCGAGTTCGAGGTCGCCGCCACCTCCGCGGTCAACGCGGAAGGGACCGCGGCCGTCCTCGAGGGGCTGGCCCGCCAGCACGCGGTCGAGTCCGCGCTGATGCGGATCAGCGGGCGGGTCGACGACACCACGCGGGCGGTCGAGGACATCACAGCCGCGACCCGGCACCAGCGTGAGGCGAGCGACGCGGTGGTCGCCGCCATGCGCCAGGTGACCGGCGCGAGCATCGGGGCGACCTCGGCGACCCGCAGCCACGCGGCCTCCGCGGCCCGCCTCAGAGACCTGATGGAGACCGTTCGCGAGACGGTCGGACGGTTCAGGGTGGAATGACCCGCGCCGATGCACAGTAGGTGAGGATCACCGCGGGAGTTCGCCATGCCCGGCTGGGCTGACGACCCCGAGCTGCTCGCGACCTTCCGCGCGGAGGTCGAGGAGCGGGTCGCCTCGCTTCAGTCCGGGCTGCTCGCGCTCGAGGAGCACCCGTCGCCGCGCCAGGTCGTCGCCGGCCTGTTCCGCGACGCCCACACGGTCAAGGGCTCGGCCCGCATGCTGGGGCTCTCCGACGTCCTCGCGGTGGCCCACCGGGCCGAGGACCTGCTCGGCGCGCTGCGCGACGGCCGGCTTCCGGTCCGTCGGGACGTCGTCAACCTGTTGCTCGCCTCCTGCGACGGCATTCTCGGTGCGATGCCCGGTGTCGAGGAGCCGGTTCCCTCGGACCACCTGGCCGCGCTCGCGTCCGCCATGGAGCGCGCGACCGAGGGTGAGGACCCGGTCGAGGTGCCGCACTGGGCGCCGCACGGCACCGACGATGACGAACCGGTCGAGGAGGCGCCGCGCCGCGGGGTCGACTCGGTGCGCGTCACGGCGACCAAGGTTTACGAGCTGATCGACGTGGTCGGTGAGGCCGAGCTCGACTCGCGCCGGCTCGAGCAGACGAGCAACACGATCGACGCGATCGTCGGCGACACCTCGCACTGGCTGCGCGAGCTCAGGGATGCGCTTGCGCACCTGGATACCGGTACGGACGCCCACCAGGCGATGATGCGACTGGTTGCCGCGCACGACCAGATGATCGCGGCGTCCCGTGACCTGCATGAGCTCGCCGACGACGCCCAGGGGCGGCTCGCCCAGGTTCGCGACGGCGCGATGGGGTTGGCCATGGTGCCGGTCCGCCGGGTCGTGGCCGGGTTGCCACGAGTTGTCCGCGACCTCGCGACGGAGTCCGGCAAGGACGTCCGGCTGGTGTTGCTCGGCCAGGAGGTCGAGCTCGACAAGCAGGTCCTGGACGGCGTGTCCGACGCGCTCAAGCATCTCGTCGTCAATGCGGTCGACCACGGCTGCGAGGCGTCCTCGGAGCGGGTCGCTTCCGGCAAGCCCGCGCACTCGACCGTGACCGTCACCGCCCGCGCGGCCGGCGGCACGGTCGTCATCGAGGTCGCCGACGACGGCTCCGGCATCGACGAGAACGGTCTGCGCACGGCGGCGATCGCTCGTGGCCTGCTCGCCCCCGACTCGACGGTGAGCGGTTCCGCTCTCTACGACCTGCTGTTCCTGCCGGGCTTCACGACCAGCTCCGAGATCACCGAGGCAAGCGGGCGCGGCATCGGCCTTGACGTCGTGCGCACGGCGGTCGAAGACGTCGGTGGGCTGGTCGAGCTGCGCTCCAGTGCCGGCGCGGGCACGACCTTCTCGCTCACGCTTCCCGTCACGCTTGGCGTCCTCCGCTGCCTGATCGCGCGGATCGGCGACGAGCAGTTTGCCCTCCCGGTGCCCGGGATCGTCGAGTCCTTGTCGCTGAAGAACGCGGTCGTGCACTCGCTTGCCGGCAGCCCGGTCGTCGTCCGACACGGCGAGACGCTGCCGCTGCTCGACCTGGGTCGCGCGCTCGGCATCGAGTCGAACGACGCCTCGCCGCAAGCCGCCGTCGTCGTGCGGCAGGGCGACCGCCAGGTCGCGTGGGCGGTCGAGGCGCTCGACGGTGAGCGCGAACTGGTCGTGAAGGACCTCGGCGCGTTTCTCGGCCGGCCGCCGATCATCAGCGGCGCCACGATCGACGGCAGCGGGAGCGTGGTCTGCCTTGTCGACCTGCGGGAGCTGACCCTCGACAGCAGCCAGCCGGCCGCGACGTACTCCGCGCTGGTGCCGACCGCTGACCCGACCGAGCCACTGGTACGCCGGGCGCGTGTCCTCGTCGTGGAGGACTCCGTCGGGGTGCGGGAGCTCGAGCGTGCGATTCTCGAAGCCGCCGGATACGACGTCACCACGGCCGTTGACGGCAGCGACGGCGCGGCCAGACTGGGTGAGGAGCCGGCCGACCTCGTCCTGTCGGATGTCGAGATGCCGGGGATGGACGGTTATGACCTCACGCGCACGATCCGGCGTACCCGTGGCTGGGAGCATGTTCCAGTCGTGATCATGACCAGCCGAGTAAGCGAAGAGGACCAACGAGCCGGTCTCGAAGCGGGGGCGAGCGCCTACCTGCTGAAGACCGAGTTCGACCAGGAGCAGCTCGTCGAGACGGTACGCCGCCTCGTCGGACGTTAGAGGAGATCGATATGCCGACCGTGGTCATCGCCGACGACAGCCCCACGCTGCGCCGGATCTTGACGTCAGTCCTCAGTAAGGAGGGCTTCGAGATCGTCGCGGCCGAGGACGGGGTGTCCGCGGTCCAGCAGGTCTTCGCCACGATGCCGGACGCCGTCGTACTCGACGTGCAGATGCCGCGCGTCTCCGGCTACGTCGCCGCGCGGCTGCTGAAGGACGACTGGCAGACCGCGGACATCCCGATCATCCTGCTGACGTCGCTCGACGCTGCGAGCGACCGCTACTGGGGCGTGCAGACCGGTGCGGAGCGCTACTTCACGAAGGACTTCGAGGCGCCGCAGCTGGTCGCCGCCGTACACGAGGTGGTCGACGCGGCGAACGCCGCGCTGAAGGGCCGCAAGCTGCTGCGTGCGGACCCGGTCGAGCTCAGCGACGACGACGTGCTCTCGCGCGTGTGCGACCTGCTCGACCGGAAGCTGTTCGAGACCTCGGTTGCCGCGGAGGTGACCGCACTCGCGGCAACCACGCACGGTTTCGAGGAGACGGTCGCCGGTGTCCTCGATGTCCTGCGGCGCTTCGTCGAGTACGACCTTGCTGCCGTGCTGCTCCTCGAGGAGCGGACGGCGTACGTCGCCGTGGCGCAGGAGACCTCGCAGGTGCAGTACTCCGGGATGCTCAACGCCGCGGTCGACGCGCTGGCGGGCGCTGCGGGTCAGTCGGCGTCGGTCGCGGACCTCGAGCTGCGGCTCGCGGACCCGAACGGGTTGCTCGGCGATGAGGACGACCGGCCGATGGCGACCTTCCTGTCGATGCCGCTGCGCGGTCACGGCGGTGCGGTCATCGGCATGATCGCGCTGTCGAGCGCGGTGAAGAACGCGTTCGGCGAGACTGCCCTCTCGACCTTGCGGCTGGTCGACGGCCCGGCGGCGTTGGTCATCGACAACGCGCGGCTGGCCGGCGTCGGCACGACCACGACCGGCGCGTGACGGGCCGCTAGGCGACGGGCTCCGGCACCGCATCCAGCGGGTGCGGTTCCGGCGTACCTGCCGGGTTCCGACGGTGCGCGAGCGCGCCGCCGACGGTGAACACCGCGAGCGCGACCCACACCAGAAGGAAGCCGCCCAGCTTCAGTGCGGGCAGCGACTCGTGCCGGACGGCGACGCCGATGAGGAACTGAAGCGTCGGCGTGACGTACTGCATCAGCCCCATGCGGGACAGCGGCACGCGCACGGATGCGGCCGCGAACAGCATCAGCGGTACCGCGGTGATCGGCCCGGCGGCGGCGAGCAGAACGGCATGGCCGGGGCCATGGGTGGTGAAGGTGCCGTGACCGGTGGCGCCGGCGACCAGCAGGTAGCCCAGCGCGAGCGGCGCGAGCACCGCGGTCTCGACCGCCAGCCCGGCGGCGGGTTCGACGCCGACGACCTTCTTGATCAGCCCGTAGCAGCCGAAGCTGCCGGCCAGGATCAACGCGATCCACGGCGGCCGGCCGGCCTGGGCGGTGAGCACGATCACTCCGGCCGCGGCCACTCCGACGGCGAGCCACTGGTAGCGCCGCAGCCGTTCGTGCAGGACCAGCACGCTGAGCGCGACCGTGACGAGCGGGTTCACGAAATAGCCGAGCGAGGACTCGACGATGTGCCCGTGGTTGACGGCCCAGATGTAGACGCCCCAGTTGACCGCGATGAGCACGGCCGCGATCGCGAGCAGTCGCAGCTGGCGGCCGGTGCGAGGGATGCGGCGCCACCCGTTGCCCGCGACCGCGAGGACGGTGGAGACGACGACCAGCGACCAGAGCACCCGGTGCGAGAGGATCTCGATCGCGCCGGCCGGCTTCAGCAACGGGAAGTAGAGCGGGAACAACCCCCACATGAGGTAGGCGGCGAGGCCGTAGACCGTGCCTTTCCGATCCTCGCTCACGGGTTCGACGCTACCGGCCGGGTCAGGTCGATTTCGTTGCCGTGATCGCGGTCGGCCTGCTAGCACCGAGGCATGCCGGAGCTGGGTATCTCGCGGGTCGTCGACGAAGCGGCTCTGCGGGCGTGGCAGGCCGTCGCGGTCGCCGCGCAGGACGCCGACTTCGACGCGCTGCCCGCCGACCCGTACATCGAGGTGCTACCGATGCTGTCGGGCCGGTACGGCGACGAGGATGTCCTCCTGCATCTCGGCACGGTCGGCGGTGCGGCCGTGGCCACGTCGATCAGCCGGTTGCCGGTGCACGACAACTCCGAGGTCGCGAGCGTCAACCTGCGGGTCCGGCCGGACTGCCGATCCCGCGGGTACGGCCGGGCGTTGCTCGACGCGGTGCTGGCCGACCTCCGTGCTGCCGGCCGCCGACGTGTGCTGTTCGAGATCCCGACCCGTGCGCTCAGTGCGGACGGATCCGTGGACGAGCCGGGCGAGATTCTCGCCCGGTCGCTGGGTGCACGTCGAGCGACGCTGGAGCAACGTCGCCTGCTCGACCTGCACAACCTGGACGGCGAGCGGCTGCGCGATGAGTGGCGTCAGGCCGCTGCTGCCTCCGTGGGCTACAGCCCGGTCACGTGGGTCGACGTGACCCCGGCGGAGCTGGTCGACGATCTTGCTGTCCTGCTGACCGCGATGAGCACCGACCCGCCCCAGGGCGAGCTCGAGCTCGAGCCCGAGCGCTGGAGCGTCGAGCGCTTCCGGGCGCTCGAGCATTCCTATCTCGAACGTCGCCGGACGCGGTTGTTCGCCGCCGTACGCCATGACGCGAGCGGGGAGCTGGTCGGGTTCACCGACATCGGCATACCGAGTGGTTCGACGGTCGCCTACCAGTGGGACACGATCGTGCGCGCGGATCATCGAGGTCATCGGCTCGGGCTGGTCCTGAAGATCGCGAACCTGCACCAGATCCGCGACCGGTTCCCCGACGTGCGTTACGTGAACACCTGGAACGCCGACGAGAACTCGCACATGATCGCGGTCAACGAGGCGCTCGGGTTCCGGCCGATGGAGGGCTGGAGCGAGTGGCAGCTCGACCTCTAGCGCTGGCCGCGGCGCGCCGGGCGGCCCCGTCCGTTTCAGCACACAACCGACCGGCATTCGCCGGTCGTATCGGACACGAGCGGACGAACCGTGACGATCCCGCGAGCGTTGTGTGCTGAAACGATCCGGCCAGGTCCGGCTGACCGTCAGCAGTTGGTGGCCGAGGACTCGATGAGGTCGTCGGGCGGCTCGCTCGCGTAGCGGTAGTGGTAGTGGTGGTGGACGCCGAAGCCGAGCCGCTCGTAGAGCGCGATCGCGCCCGAGTTGTCGCCGGCAACCTGCAGGTACGCACGGCGTGAGCCATGTTCGCCGGCCCAGCGCAGCGCGGCTGCGCTTGCCAGCGCGCCGAGACCGTGCCGGCGATAGGCCGGCTCGACCTCGACCGCGAACAGGCCGGCCCAGCGGTCGTCGACCGCGGCGCGCGCGATCGCGACCGCCTGCCCGTCGACGCGGTACGACGCGAAGCACGCCGCGGGGTGGTTGGTGAGGATCCGGCGAGCCACGTCGGGCAGTGCGCCGGCGTCTTGGCGGTACGCCGCCAGCCAGGCGTGGTCGGGCGCTTCGTCGATCCGGAGCTCGAGATCGGTCGATCCGGTGACCGCTCGCAACACGTGGCCGAGCTCGGCGGTCATGACGAGTACGTCGGGCGAGGTCGCCCAGCCGCGCCGGTCGAGCTCGGCGACCAAGCCGGCAGGTGCGGCTTCGGGGCCGGGTAGCTGGATCCGGGCGGGCAGCCCGTGCCCGGCGTACCAAGCCTCGACCGCGTCCACCGCGTCGGCGACCGGCCGGCCCGGATCGCCCACGGCGAGCGCCGAGTTCGCCCGGCCGGTGAAGCCGCCGCCGGCCCGCGCCAGCCACTCGCCGAGCCGGGCGACCTCGAGCGCCCGCCAGCCGAGCGCCGCGATCCGCTCGACCTCCTCGACCGAGGCCCGGGCGGCTCGCCCTGGCGGCACGACCCGCCCGGCCACGATCGTGGAGCGCTCGACCACGCTCACCGAGCCGTCGCGGCGGCGTACCGACCAGGTCCGATCGTCGACCTCGACCAGGACCCCGACCACGCCGATCGGGCCGGCGGAGGTCTCCACGCGCAGCGTCACGGTCTGGCCCGGCTCGGCCGGGAACGGCCGGTGCACGCTCATTCCGGCTCCCTGGTTCGCGTCCATCGCGGGTGATTGGCGATACTAGGAGGGTCGCAGGCACGCCCCTAGGAGGATTGCAACAGTGACCTACGTCATCGCCGAGCCGTGCGTGGATCTGCTCGACAAGTCCTGCATCGAGGAATGTCCCGTCGACTGCATCTACGAGGGCAACCGGATGCTCTACATCCACCCGGACGAGTGCGTGGACTGCGGGGCCTGCGAGCCGGTCTGTCCGGTCGAGGCGATCTTCTACGAGGACGACGTCCCGGAGCAGTGGAAGGAGTACTACAAGGCGAACGTCGAGTTCTTCGACGACATCGGTTCGCCCGGCGGTGCTTCCAAGGCCGGCAAGATCAACAAGGACCATCCGTTCGTCGCCGCTCTTCCGCCGATGGGCGAACATGCGGGAGAGTCCGCGGAGGCGTGATCTCGCTTCCCGACTTCCCCTGGGACGTCCTTGCGCCGTACGGCGAGAAGGCGCGCGCCCATCCGGACGGGATCGTCGACCTGTCCATCGGTACGCCGGTCGACCCCACTCCCGAAGTGATCCGCCGCGCGCTCGCAGCGGCCGCGGACGCGCCCGGGTATCCCGTCACCGCGGGCACGCCGGAGCTGCGCGAGGCGGTCGCCGGATGGATCAAGCGCAGGTTCGATGCGGAGGTGGCGCCGTCCTCGGTGCTCCCACTGATCGGTTCGAAGGAGCTGGTGGCCTGGCTGCCGTTCCTCCTGCAGGCACAGAGCATCGGCTACCCCGCGCTCGCCTATCCGACGTACGACGTAGGAGCGCGGCTCGCAGGCGCGACGAGCGGCGTGGTCGAAGCAACCGTCTCGGTCGGGCCGGAGCGTCTCGACCTGCTCTGGATCAACTCTCCGGGCAATCCGACCGGGCGAGTGCTGCCCGCCGATCACCTTCGCAAGATCGTCGACTGGGCGCGCGAGCGCGGCACCGTCATCGCGAGCGACGAGTGCTATGCGGACATCTACTACGGCGCCGAGCGGCCACTGTCGATCCTTTCGCCCGAGGTCTGCGACGGCCGCCACGATGGGCTGCTCGCGGTTCACTCGCTGTCGAAGCGCTCGAACCTCGCCGGTTACCGGGCCGGGTTCGTCGCCGGTGACCCGTCGTTGATCGCGCGTCTGCATGAGGTCCGCAAGCACGCCGGGATGCTGGTGCCGCAACCGGTGCAGGCGGCGATGATCGCGGCACTCGGGGACGACGAGCACGTCGCCGTCCAGCGCGATCGCTACGCGGCGCGCCGGGCGAATCTCGTGACCGCACTGACCGGCGCGGGGTTCGAGGTCGACGACACCGGCGCCGGTCTCTATCTCTGGTCGACCCGCGGAGAGGGCTGCTGGGAAACGGTGGGCTGGCTCGCCGGGCTCGGCATCCTCGCTGCACCCGGCGAGTTCTACGGGCCATCCGGTGGGCAGCACGTCCGGATCGCTCTGACGGCGACCGACGAGCGCGTGGCCGCGGCCGCCGAGCGGTTGGCGAACGCGACCCGATGAGCGACGTCGGGCTCCGCCCGATGACCCGCGCGGACTTCCCGCTCCTTCTGCAATGGCTGCAGCGCCCGCACGTCACCGAGTGGTGGCGGGGTGAGCCGAGCGATCCGGCCGCCGTCGAGGCGCGGTACGGGCCGTGCATCGACGGGACCGACCCCACCGAGCTGTTCGTCATCGAGGCCGACCATCGGCCGGTCGGGATGATCCAGCGCTACCTCCTCGCGGACGAGCCGGAGTGGACCGCCGCCTTCGACGGGATCGTCGACGTCACGAATGCGGCCGGTATCGACTACCTGATCGGTGAGCCCGACGCGGTGGGGCGCGGACTCGGCACGGCGGCCGTCACCCAGTTCGTGTCGATGGTGTTCGAGTGGCGGCCGGTTGCCGCCATCGTCGTGACCGTCCAGCAACAGAACCAGCCGTCGTGGCGCGTGCTCGAACGCGCCGGGTTCAGCCGGATCTGGGCCGGGGAGCTGGACTCGCCCGATCCCTCCGACAGCGGTCCGGAGTACGTCTACCGCCGGCCGCGCCGTGGTTTCAACGAGCCGCCCGCCGGTTAGGCTGCCCGCCGTGCCCGCCGCCGACCCGTTCGCCGACGTCCTCGCCGCGAATGAGCAGTACGCCGCAGCCTTCGAACACGGCGGGCTCGCGCCGACGGCCGCCCGCGGTCTCGCCGTCTTGACCTGCATGGACTCCCGGATCGATCCGCTCGGCCTGCTCGGCCTGCAGCCCGGCGACGCGAAGATCATCCGCAATGCCGGCGCGCGCGCCACCCGCGACGCGTTGCGGACCCTCGTCCTCGCCCGCTACCTGCTCGGCGTCGACCGCGTCATGGTCATAGCGCATACGAAGTGCCGCATGGCGGAGAGCACCGAGGCGCAGGTGCACGAGGCGATCGCAGCTGCGGGCGGTCCGGACACGCGAAGCCTCGACTTCCTGACCGCTCCCGACCAGGAGCAGGCGCTGCGCTCCGACGTCCAGCGGATCCGCTCCTGGCCGTATCTCGCCGGCCTCGAGACCGGCGGCTTCCGCTACGACGTCGACACCGGCGGCCTGACCCGAATCTGTTGACCGGCTCCCGCAAGCCAGACGTTTCATCCCGCCCGCTCCAAGGCAGTCATGACGTGTCCACATCGCGTCGAGGGAGGCGGACGGTGACGTCGAGGCCGCCGGTGGGTATCGCCACGGCTTCGGCGGTGCCGCCGTGCACTGTGGCTATCGATGAGACCAGGGTCAAGCCGAGCCCGAATCCGTCGTGGCGGAGGCGGTCGTCGAGTCGGGTGAAGGGAAGGAACAACCGCTCGACTTGGTCGGCCGGCACGACAGCACCCGTGTTGACGATGTGCAACACCGACGTGCCATCGACTGCCTTCGTCGACACCGAGACCGTGCCGCCCGCCGTGTTGTAACGCTCTGCGTTGTCGAGCAGATTCGTGACGAGCCGTTCGAGCAGCACACGGTCGCCCGTCACGGGTGCTTCGCCGAGCGCGGCGATCGTGGTGATGCCGTCGGCGGAGCGCCCCTCGAGAGCGTCCTCGGCGACCGCCGCGAGATCGAGCGGCTCAACGAGCACGCGTGCTTGCTCGTTTCGGGCGAGCACGAGCAGCGCGTCGATGAGTCGCTCCGCATGGTCTGTGGCCTCGCGGACGTCGGTGGCCATCGACACCAGCTCCTCGCTGGAAGGCATCGGCTTCGCGAGGACGACATCGATAGACGTGCGCATCACGGTGAGCGGTGTCCGCAGCTCGTGACTGGCGTTGGCGATGAACTGTCGTTGACCGGTGAACGCCAGGTCGAGCCGTTCAAGCATTGCGTCGAAAGTGTCGGCGAGCTCGCGCAACTCATCGCGCGGTCCGTCCAGGCAGATCCGTTCCGACAGGTTCTGCTCACTTGCTGTACGTGCCGCCTCAGTGATCCGGTGGATCGGTCGGAGTATGCGTCCGGCCACAAGCCAACCGGCCACCACCGCAAGCAGTGCGACAGCGGCCAAGCCCAGGAGCGAGTACACCAGCAGGTGCGCAAGGGTCGCGCTGCGCTGGGCGGCGGCGCCGGCGCGGACACCGCTGCTGTAGAGGGCGCCGCACTTGCGACTTGCACCGATACCGCCGCGTGCCTTCGCGGCCGCAAGGCACTTGTCGACCTTCTGCTGGATCTGACGTGGAGTCGTGGTAACGGAGCTGTGTAGTGAGTGGGCAACGAGGAGGTACGTGATCGTCACAAGGGCGGCTCCGCCCAGAACGAAGAGGGATGCGTAGACCAGCGTGAGCCGAGATCGTGCGCTGAGCTGGATTCTCACAGCCGGTAGCCGACGCCGACCACGGTTTCGATCAGTGGCGGCTCACCCAGCTTGCGACGCAGCCGGGCCACCGTGACCGTGACAGTGTTGCTGAAAGGGTCGGCATGGGCGTCCCACACGTGTTCGAGCAGCTCCTCGGCGCTAACCGGGGCACCATCGGCTGCGGCAAGTCGCTCCAGAACACCGAACTCCTTGCGGGTGAGAGTGAGTGGCATGCCGGCGCGACTCGCCCGATGCCGAGCCCGGTCGACGATCAGGTCGCCTCGCTGGACGACTGCCGGTGAGCCGGGCCCGCGCCGGCCCAGCGCGCGGACGCGGGCGATCAGTTCGTGGAACGCGAACGGCTTCCCGAGGTAGTCGTCTGCTCCTAGCTCGAGCCCTTCTACCCGGTCCTCGACATCGCCCGCGGCGGTCAGCATCAGTATTCGTGCCGAGGCTCCCTCGCGTGCCAGTTGGCGGCACACGCGGTCCCCGTGGACCGCTGGCAGATCACGGTCGAGAACGATCACGTCGTACTCGGTCTCGTTGGTGCTTTGCAGCGCCAGGGCGCCGTCATACACGACGTCGACGGCGAAGCCGGCATCGCGCAGGCCCTCACCGATCCGGTTGGCCAGCGCGATGTGGTCCTCGACCACCAGCACTCGCATCGATACATCGTGCCTCGGCTCAGGTGACATCGATCTAACAATCACTGTTCGGCTCGTGTCATGGGCTACGCGTTACACCTGGTGGACCGCGGCGCCGCGGGCCCAACCCGGAGCGGAGCACCCATGAAACCCCGATCTGCAGTAGTTTTGCGATCCTCGGCGACGGTAGCCATCGCCGCCACCGCGGTCCTCGCGAGCGCATGCAGTGGCGGGTCGACGGCCAACAATTCGGCTCGCGCGTCCGGCTCGCGGTCGGGCGTGTCGTACTCGTCCTGCATGCGCTCGAGTGGCGTGCCGAGCTTTCCGGACCCTGGCCCAGACGGAGGTATCCCGAAAGGAGATGCGCAACACTTCGGGGTAAGCGACGCCGCCTTCCGATCGGCAGAGACCACCTGCCGGCACCTGCTGCCGAGCAGCTCGGGATCCTTCGCGCAAGCCAGCCAGCAATGTCTGCTGGCCGACGTCTGCCCGCCGGCGGTGGTGCAGCAGATCCTGGCTGCGCAGCGCGCCTACTCCCGATGTGTTCGTTCACACGGGGTTGCGAACTGGCCTGATCCCACGGTCAACGCGCAGAGACCTCCTTACTTCGACGTCAGCGGAGCTGGTATCACCTCGGCCGCAGCACACTCGCGTCGGTTCATGAACATTGATCGGATCTGTGAGCGTCTCGTCGGAGTCCACGGCGACGTCCCCGTGGATATCGGATGAACGGAGACATCGAGATCGTTGGCGGGCGGCTACGAGATCTTCTCGTAGCCGCGGTAGTCATCGCGTTGCTGCTGGTCATGACCGCCTGCAGCGGTCATGCCGCCCCGTCCGGGGGCGGAAGCACTCGGAGTGACGCGACCCCGACGAGGATGCCGTCAGCGCTTGCGTACTCCGCCTGCATGCGATCCCACGGCGTGCCGAATTTCGCTGACCCCGACAGCGCTGGTGACCTCCCGAAGGCAGATGCACATCAGCTTGGCGTCGGCAGCGCACAGCTCGGCTCCGCTCAGCACGCTTGCCGGCACCTTCTCCCATCGAACGGTGGATCGATCAGTCGCACGTCCGTTCAGGAATGCATGGAAGCCAGCGACTGCCCGTCGGCCCTTGTGCAGCGCGTCCTCATCGAAGAGCGAGCTTTCGCCAGATGCATGCGCTCGCACGGCGTGCCGCGCTGGCCCGATCCGACCATCGACTCTCAAGGGCGCCCGATTTTCGCCATCAGCATCAGCGCGCTCGGCTTCGATCCCTACTCGTCACGGGTCTGGGCCAAGGGCAACCAGTGTTCGAGCCTAATGCCCGGATTGCCTGGGTTGCCGGCACAGGTTTCGCCATGAAG
The DNA here is from genome assembly GCA_035504215.1 of Mycobacteriales bacterium. Taxonomy (NCBI): domain Bacteria; kingdom Bacillati; phylum Actinomycetota; class Actinomycetes; order Mycobacteriales; species Mycobacteriales bacterium. The sequence goes on along the minus strand of DATJSI010000002.1, from coordinate 78,682 downwards.
GGCGCAGACGCACCGTATACGCGCCGCCGACGCCGCCGGGCTGTTGGTGGTCTGGTCCTCGTCGTGATTGCAGCCGGTGTGGTCATCGCGGTCAAAGGTGTGTTGACCCATGGCCGAGAGAGCAACGGAACGGTCGACAGTGGGTCGGCGACGTCGCTCGCGATAGTCACCCGACGCTCGCTGTCCGAGCAAACGCAGCTCAACGGTGTGCTTGGCTTCGTCGGCTCCTTCACCGTGTTGGGCCACGGGTCAGGAACGCTGACCTGGCTCCCACATCTCGGAGACGTCATTCATGACGGCCAGGTGCTGTACCGATCGAACCAAGCGCCAGTAGCGCTGCTGTACGGCGCGATACCCGCTTACCGTTCGCTCTCCTATGGCGCTTCCGGTGCGGACGTCGGCGAGCTAAACCACGACTTGGTGTCGCTCGGGTACCTTCCCCGCTCCGACGTCGATATGGCCTGGCACGAGTTCGGTGCCGCGACGATGGCCGCTGTCGCGAAGCTGCAGAACCACCTCGGCGTCGCGCAGACCGGCGAGCTTGTTCTTGGTGACGTCGTGTTCCTGCCCACCGCGGCGCGCATCACGACGCTGCGAGCCGTCCTCGCCGGTCCGGCGACCGGTGTGCTGATGACCGCCACATCGACGACGCGGACTGTGTCAGTCGCGCTCGACCCGAGCCTGCAGTCCGAGGTGCGACGTGGCGACCGGGTGATGATCACGTTGCCGGACGGCCGCCACACCCCGGGCATCGTCACCTCGGTCGGAACCGTCGCGACGGTGCCGTCGAATGACTCCGCCGGTGCGGGCGACGGAGGCAGCGGACCAACCGTGCGAGTCGAGATCCGTCCCACCCGTTTGCGCTCCGCAGCTCGCTTCGATCAGGCCTTGGTGGAGGTAGCCATCACCGACCGCGTGGTGCGACACGTGATGGCAGTGCCGGTGGACGCGCTGCTCGCGCGGGCTGGCGGCGGCTACGCGGTAGAGGTGCTCGGACGGAGCGGCGCTCGCCACGTGATTGCGGTGGCGGCAGGCTTGTTCGACGATGCGGCCGGGGAGGTGCAGGTATCCGGCTCGGGGCTGGCGGCAGGGCAACGTGTAGTGGTACCGGGCCAGTGAGCTCGCCGGTGGTGCTTCATCTCGACCGGGTGGGCAAGACCTACCCGGGCGTGCCGCCGGTGGCGGCGTTGCGCGGAGTAAGCCTGACTGTGACGGCTGGCGAGTTGGTGGCTGTCGTCGGTCCGTCGGGATCGGGCAAGACGACACTGCTGCACCTGATGGGCAGTCTCGATCGGCCGACCTCGGGCGTCGTCAAGATCACGGATCTGGACCTCGCTCAGCTGTCCGACCGCGAGCTGGCCGCGCTTCGAGCCGCCCGCGTCGGCTTCGTGTTCCAGCAGTATTTCCTCGCCGAACACGCGAACCTGCTCGACAACGTCTCGGACGGTCTGCTCTATGCCGGCGTACCGGTCCGGGTGCGCCGCGAACTCGCGGCTGCGGCACTTTCCGAAGTCGGGCTGCGCGATCGGTTGCACGTGCGACCAAACGAAATCTCGGGGGGACAACGACAGCGAGTGGCGATCGCCCGCGCCATCGTCGGGCAACCCGCCATCGTGTTAGCTGATGAGCCCACCGGCAACCTCGACCAGCGGACCGGACAGGCCATCCTTGACCTGCTCGCGCGGCTGCATGCGGCAGGTACCACGATCGTCGTGGTCACCCACGACGAACGCATCGCACGACGAATGCCGCGCCGAGTCGAGATGCTCGACGGCCGCATCGTGAGCGACACTGTCCGCACAACAACCAGCGCCGGTGCGCCTTCGTGAGCGCGCCACCGGCAGCGCACCGGGTAGGTCCTGCCGACCTCGCTCGCCTGTCCACCGTGGGTATCCGTGCCCGCAAGGTGCGCGCTGCGCTGTCCTGTCTCGGCATCGCGATCGGCGTCGCTGCGATCGCGGCAGTGCTCGGGTTGTCGGCGTCCTCGCAAGCGGGACTGCTGAACGAGATCAGCCAGCTCGGCACCAACCTGCTGACTGTCGCGAACGGCCAAACCCTCAGCGGAGGAGCCGCGGAGCTTCCGCTCGCGGCCCCGGGCATGATCGCCCGAATCGGCCCGGTTACTGCTGTGGATGACACGGGGCTGGTCACGGGCGCCAATGCCTATCGCAGTCGGTTGATCCCCGCGATCAACAGCAATGGTCTTGCGGTGCAGGCGACCAGCCTGACTCTTCCTCGAACGGTCGGCACCTCCGTCGCACAGGGGCGGTTTCTCAATACGGCCAGCGCCCGCGAGCCGGTCGTCGTACTTGGAGCGGGCGCCGCCGGCCTGCTCGGCATCGACCGGATCTATCCGGGAGAGCGGATCTTCCTCACCCAGGCTCAAAGTCAGGCGACTCCACTGACCGCCGTCGGCGGCCAATGGTTCTACCTCGTAGGTATCCTTCGCCCGGCCGTACTCGCCAGCGAAATCGACACGTCGGTCCTCATCGGCTATCCCGCCGCGCGCAGATACTTCGGCTTCGACGGCCACCCGTCGCAGATCTACCTGCGGGCGCGCTCCGATCAGGTCGATGCGGTCCACGCTTTGCTCGCCGCTACCGCCAACCCCGAATACCCCAACGAGGTCACTGTGAGTCAACCCTCCGACGCCCTCGTTGCCCAAGCCGACGCGAACGGCGCCCTGAACAGCGAGTTCCTCGGTCTCGGAGCCGTGTCGCTGCTCGTCGGAGCCATCGGCGTCGGAAACGTGATGCTCATCGGCGTCCTTGAACGCCGATCCGAGATCGGGCTACGCCGCGCGCTCGGCGCAACCAAAGGGCACATCCGCATCCAGTTCCTCGCCGAGGCCATGCTCCTTTCACTGGTGGGCGGCGCAGTCGGAGTTGCGCTCGGCGTTGCCGGAACCGCCGTGTATGCCCGTAGCCAGCACTGGGTGACCGTCATCCCCACCCTTGCTTGGGCGGGCGGACTGGGCGCCGCCTTGTTGATCGGCGGCATCGCCGGTCTGCTGCCTGCTGTACGCGCAGCACGGATGGCGCCGACGAAGGCGCTCTGGAGTATGTAAAGGGTTGTCGCTGCGCGAACCAGACCAGTTGCTATCAGCCCAGGAGGTCCTTGGTGAACCAATGCGTGGCATGCAAGTTGTCGTTGTACCTCGGCACCTGCGCCCATCCGCACCTCTGGTAGAGCGACACGGCGGCGGTGAGCGACTCGTTGGTATCGAGCTTTCCCTGGCGGGCGCCGAGGTCGCGGGCCGCTTGCTCGATCGCGGCGAGCAGCCGGCGCCCCATTCCGCGACCACGGATCTCCGGCGCGAGCCACATGCGCTTCACCTCGGCGGTGTCGGCGTCGAGCAGCCGGACCGCGCAACAACCGAGCGCCCGGCCGTCGGAGTCTCGTACGACGAGGAACCGGCCGGTCGGCGGGTTGAAGTCCTCGGGATGGTTCGGGTCGCGCTCGTCGGGCTGATGCCCGAAGCCGGCGTTGATCTCCGCCAGGTAGGCCTGTATCAGCGTGATCGCTTCGTCAGAAGCGCCGTCAGCGGGCTCGATGACGTAATCGCCGTCGACCGTCATTGGGCGTGCAGCGCGGCGTTGAGGCCGCCCCATGAGCCGGCTCGCGGCCGTGCCTCGAGCGCTCCCGTCACGCTGTTGCGCCAGAACAACATGCCGCTCACACCGGCCAGCTGCCGGGCCGCGACGACTTCGCCGTCCGGGAGGGTCAGCTTCGCGCCCGCGGTGATGTAGCAACCGGCTTCCACGACGCAGTCGTCGCCGAGCGGAATCCCGATCCCGGAGTTCGCGCCGAGCAGGCAGCGCTCGCCGAGCGAGACGACGACCTGCCCGCCGCCCGACAGCGTGCCGATGATCGATGCGCCGCCGCCGACGTCGGTGCCGTCGCCCACCGTGACGCCGGACGCGATCCGGCCTTCGACCATCGACGTACCGAGGGTGCCGGCGTTGAAGTTGACGAAGCCCTCGTGCATGACCGTCGTACCGGAGGCGAGGTGGGCGCCGAGCCGGACCCGGTCCGCGTCTGCGATGCGTACGCCGGACGGGACGACGTAGTCGGTCATCCGCGGGAACTTGTCGACCCCGTAGACCTCGAGACGCACCTCGGCGGCACGTGCACGCATCCGGACCTCATCGGCGTCCGTGGCGGCGACCGGCCCGAGCGAGGTCCAGGCGACGTTGGTCAGCAGCCCGAAGATGCCGTCGAGGTTGGCTTCGCGCGGGCGGATCAACCGGTGCGAAAGCAGATGCAGTCGCAGATACGCGTCGGCGGCGTCGGCAGGGGGGTCGGCGAGCGTGGCGATCCGGGTCTCGACCGGCTCGACCTTGACCCGCCGCAGCTCGTCGACCGCCGGCCGCAGCTCGAGCTCGGGCTGGTCCGGCTCGGATCCCAGGGTCGGCCGGGGAAACCAGGCGTCGAGGATCTGACCAGCGCCGTCGTACGTCGCCAGCCCCACCCCGGCGGCGGGCTCGTCGCGGAACGCCACGCAGTCAGCCTACGGTGGGGTGGTGATCGACCTCACCATGCCAGGGGACGTCCTCACTGCGTCCCTCGTCGATGTGCCGTCGCCGTCGGGCGGTGAGACCCGGCTCGCGGACGAGGTCGAGGCCGCGCTTCGAGCGCAGTCGCACCTCAGCGTCGAGCGCGACGGCGACGCGATCATGGCGCGCACGTCGGTCGGCGCCTCCCAGCGGGTCGTGATCGCCGGCCACCTCGACACCGTGCCGGTCGCCGACAACGTGCCGAGCCGCCGCGAGGGCGACCGGCTCTACGGCTGCGGCACGTCGGACATGAAGGCCGGTGTCGCGGTCATGCTCCGGCTCGCGGCGACGGTCGCGGAGCCCCGCCATGACGTCACCTGGTTGTTCTACGACAACGAGGAGACCGATGCGGCGCACAACGGCCTCGGCCGCGTGCTCCGCAACGAACCGAGCTGGCTCGAAGCAGACCTCGCGGTGCTCATGGAACCGACCGCGAACCGGGTCGAAGCAGGTTGCCAGGGCACCCTTCGGGTCCTCGTGGTCTGCACCGGGCGGCGCGCGCACTCGGCCCGGTCCTGGCTCGGCGAGAACGCGATCCATGCGGCCGGCGAGGTGCTCAACCGGTTGGCGGCGTATGACGCCCGACAGGTGACGATCGACGGCTGCGACTACCGCGAGGGCCTCAACGCCGTACGGATCGAGGGTGGCGTGTCCGGCAATGTCGTGCCGGACCGCTGCACGATCGCGGTCAACCACCGGTTCGCGCCGGACCGCACCGAGGAGGAGGCGCTCGCGCACGTCCAGGACCTGCTCGCGCCGTTCGAGTGCGTGCTGACCGACTCTGCACCGGCCGCGCCGCCGCGGCTCGGCGAGCCGGCGGCGGCGGACTTCCTTGCGGCGATCGGTGGCGAGCCGCAGGCGAAGCTCGGCTGGACCGATGTCGCGCGGTTCGCCTCGCTCGGCATCCCGGCGGTCAACTTCGGTCCCGGTGACCCGAACCTTGCGCATACCCGTGAGGAGTACGTCGACGTACCGCTGATCGCCGAGTGCGAGCGCATGCTGAGGGCCTACCTGAGCCGTTAGCCCGCTGCGGGCGGCCCAGTCGCGGCCGGCCGAGCGGGTAGCCTCCGCGCGTGGACTTCAAAGACCCGGACCGCATGCCGGAGAAGCAGCGCGGCCCGATTGTGTTCCGCCGCCAGCAGGTGCAGACCTCGACGACGGACCAGCGGCTGCTCGACACCCGGGGTCCCTCGGACTGGGTGCACACCGATCCCTGGCGGGTGCTGCGGATCCAGGCGGAGTTCGTCGAGGGTTTCGGCTTGCTCGCCGAGGCGCCTCGCGCGGTGTGCGTCTTCGGCTCGTCACGGACCGTGCCCGGCGCGCCGGAGTACGTCGCGGGAGAGCAGCTCGGTGGCGCGCTCGCTCGCGACGGCTGGGCGGTCATTACCGGTGGCGGGCCGGGCGTCATGGAAGCGGTCAACAAGGGCTGTACCGAGGCCGGCGGGGTCTCGATCGGGCTCGGCATCGAGCTCCCCTTCGAGCAGCGCCTGAACGACTGGGTCGACGTCGGGGTCAACTTTCGCTACTTCTTCGTGCGCAAGACGATGTTCGTGAAGTACTCGCAGGCGTTCGTCGTACTGCCCGGCGGGTTCGGCACAATGGATGAGCTGTTCGAGGCGCTCACGCTGGTCCAGACCGGCAAGATCACATCGTTCCCGGTGATCCTGTACGGCCGCCGATACTGGACCGGCCTGCTGGACTGGCTGCGGAGCTCGATGCTCGAGCAGGGCAAGATCTCGGTCCCGGACCTGGACCTGATCCGGGTCAGCGACGACGTCGACGAGGTCGTCGAGATCATCCGGGAGAGCCAGGCCGGCCGCCCCGCGGACGTCTGACACGTATGGCCCATCCGTGCACAGGGCCGCGACCCGCATGACCCACAGCTGTCGTTAGGGCGACACGCATGGCCCATCGGTGTCGAGGCGCGGAGCACTCATGGGCCATGCGTTCCCTCCACCTGGGCTCGTTGTGAGAGGTTGCCGCTCGTGACGTTGCCTTCGGCATTCGACCTGACCGGCCGGGTGGCGGTCGTCACCGGCGCGGGCAGCGCAGAGGGGATCGGGTTCGCGGCCTGCCGGGAGCTGGCTGCGCTCGGCGCCGCGATCGTGGTGGCCGCGACGACCGACCGCGTGCATGACCGGGCGGCCGAGCTGGGCGAGTCCGGAGTCGAGGCGATCGGCGTGGCCGGCGATCTGACCGATCCGGTCGCCGCGACCGACCTGCTGGCCGCCGCCGAGCAGCGCTGGGGTCGCGTCGACATCGTCGTGAACAACGCGGGGATGGTCTCGGTCCGCGACCCGGACTTCCGGGGTGGCAGCGCGCAGGCGTTGTCGTACGCCGACTGGCGGGCCTCGCTCACCCGCAACCTGGACACCGCGTTCCTCGTCTCGAAGGCAGCGCTGCCCGGAATGATCGGCCGTGGCTGGGGACGGATCGTGATGGTCAGCAGCGTCACCGGCCCCGTCATGGCCATGCGGGACGACGTGGCGTACGCCGCATCGAAGGCCGGCATGCTCGGCCTGTGCCGGGCGATCGCCACGGATGTCGCCGACCGCGGCATCACGGTGAACTCGGTCGCGCCGGGGTGGATCGCCACCGCGTCACAGACCGCGGATGAGGCACGGGAGGGCGAAGTGACCCCGGTCGGGCGCAGCGGCCGACCGGATGAGGTTGCGTCGGTGATTGCGTGGCTCTGCACGCCGGGTGCGTCGTACGTGACCGGGCAGTCGGTCACGGTCGACGGCGGCAACTCGATCCTGGAGACCCGGCTGGCGCACTGATCGGCCGGAGTCGGCGCGGGTTTGTCGGCCGGGCGTGCCACGATGCACAGGTGGGCCTCATCGTCCTGGTGCTGCTCGGCATCATCATCTTGATCGGCGTCGCACTCGCGCTGACGCTGAATGACCGCGGGCTCAGCGAGGAGACGGTCGATCACGGCGACCTCGGCCTGCCCGACCGGCGGCTGACTGCCGACGACATCGCCGGCCTGCGGTTCCGCACCAGCGCCCGGGGTTACCGCATGGAGGACGTCGACAACGCCCTCGAGCGGATCGCGGAGTCGATGCGGGCGATGCCGAGCGCCGAGGAGCGATGAGCCGCACGAGCGGCGCAGTGCCCGGCGAGGACGGCAAGCTGCGCTGCCCGTGGGCACTGTCTACCGCCGACTACGTGACGTATCACGACGAGGAGTGGGGCCGGCCGCTCAGCAGCGATGACGCGATGTTCGAGCGACTCACGCTCGAGGCGTTCCAGTCGGGGCTGTCGTGGCTCATTGTCATGCGCAAGCGCCCGGGGTTCCGGGCGGCCTTCGCGAACTTCTCCATCCCCGACGTCGCCGAGTTCGACGAGCGCGACGTGGAGCGCTTGCTGGGAGATGCGGGGATCGTGCGCAACCGGCTGAAGATCGAGGCAGCAATCGCCAACGCTCGCGCGGCCCGCGACCTCGAAGGCGGCCTGCTTGCGTTCGTCACGGGATACGCGCCGGCCACACCGGCCCCCGCGCCCAAAACGCTCACCGACCTGCAGGCGTCGTCGGAGGAGTCGGTGGCACTCGCAAAGGCGTTGAAGCGCAACGGTTTTCGCTTTGTCGGGCCAACCACGCTCTACGCGCTCATGCAGGCAACCGGGCTGGTCAACGACCACCTTGCGGAGTGCTGGCTGCGCTGATCGCGACTGCAGGCGTGGCAGCGCGACCAGGCAGCCTCCGGTCGAGCCACGCGGCGCCGGCAGCAAGGCCAAGGAACAGTGCGGCGACGATCACGCTGTTCACCGCCACGCGAAGGTAGCCGTGGGTGGTCGCGTCAAGGAACGGATACGGATAGAAGCCCACGACCGCGCCGCGGATGAGAGTCGCGACCAGCCAGAGCACGGGGTAGCCGACGCTCAACCCGACCACGCGACCGTCGATCGCACCGCGCGGCCCGGCGTACAGCCAGCCGACCACGGCCAGGACGGGCGAGACGGTGTGCAGCAGCAGGTCGGCCACCTTGGCAGTTCCATGCAGGTCGTGCAGCCCCGCGAGCGCGATGTGAAAGACGACCCCGGTGACGATCATGCTGAGCACGGCAGAAAGTCGCAGGGCAGAAAAGATCGGCGTACAGCGATGGGGGTCCGCGACCAGGACTGCGTTCGTGACGGCAAGCAGCAGGTTCGACAGGATCGTGAAGAAGCAGAAGATGTTCGCGATCCGCTCGCCTTTGCTGCTGAAGAACCCGCCGGTCGAGGTCGCGGTCGCGTGGATCTGGAGAACGATGCCTGCGATTACCACGAGCGCGGTGACGGCGGCGAGCAGCCGCGCCCACCCGTCTCGACGCACGTCAGCGCCCGTTGAAGCTCACGGGTTGTTTCGCCAAGAAGGCAGCGACTGCGTTCGCGTGGTCCTCGGTGCGCCCGCAGCTGCCCTGCTGCTCGGCCTCGCGGGCCAAGCTCTCAGTCAGGGGGTGCGTCGCGGCAAAGCGCACGGTGTCCTTGATCGCCGCGTAGGCGCGAGTGGGCCCGGAAGCAAGCTTGGCCGCAAGCTCGCCCACCACGGACTCGAGACTCGCCCCCGGGACGACCGCGCTGACCAGGCCCATCTCGAGCGCCTGCGCCGCCGGGACGGGCTCGGCGAGCATCAGCATGGCCGTGGCGCGGCCCGCGCCGATCAGGCGCTGCAGCGTCCAGGAGGCGCCGGTGTCCGGGCCGAGCCCGACGTTGGCGAACGCCATGAGAAACGACGCGTTATCAGCCGCGATCCGCAGGTCGCAGGCGAACGCGAGCGAGGCGCCGGCCCCGGCGGCCACCCCGTTGACCGCCGCGATGACCGGCTTGGGCAGGCCCGCGATCGCCTCCGTGATCGGGTTGAAGTGCTCGACGACGGTGCTGAGCTCGGAGTCGCCCGATGCGAGCGCCGCGGCATGTTCCTTGAGGTCCTGCCCGACGCAGAACGCGCGCCCGCTGCCGGTGAGCACGACCGCTCGGACCGCATCGTCGGAATGCGCTCTGGCCAGCGCCTCGATCAGCCCGACCTTCATCGTCACGGTGAGCGAGTTGAGCGACTCCGGGCGGTCCAGCGTGATCCGGGCGGTCCCGTCGGCCACCGCGTAGCCGATGCCGTCACTCATTGCGTCCTCCGTCCCTCGGGCTCGAGGCTGGCGTCGATGAAGCGGACGGCGGCCGGGAGCAGCCGAGTCGCCTGGTCGTCGAAGTATTGCGCGGCGTTCCTGCCGACCCAGTCCGGTGGCAGCAGCTGATCGGGCAGCCGAGGGTCGGTGAACAGGAACTTGCGCCACTCGTGCACGAGCTCGGTGCGGGCCGCGAAGGCAGCCTCGTCGCCGCCGGCCGGGTCGACTCCGGCGACGATCCGCTCGGCGAGGTCGAGCCAGCTCCGGTACGCCGCTGCGAGCGTGTCCAGGTCCCAGACCCGCGCGACCAGCGCCTCGGTGTCGCCGTCGTGGGTCGCGGTGAACCGGGCGGCCTCGACCCGCTCGGTCGCCAGCAGGCCGTCGAGCTCGCTGGACGGCCGCGGCGCGAGCCACGTGGTGTCGTCGAGCGTGCCGTAGCCGAGGTAGCGCAGCCCGACCCGCAACCGGTCGCGGCGTGAGCGGTCGCGGACCCGATCGACGACGAGCAGATGCCAGCAGCCGTCCCAGGGCTGCTCGCGGGTCCGGTAGATCCGGGCGCCCGCCTCGTCCAGCCGGCTGACCGCCCGCTCGGTGAGCGCGTAGCCCGGCCCGGCCGCCGTCCGCACGCCGGTGAGCCAGCCCTGCCGGACCATGCGGGAGACCGCGGTACGCACCGCGGGCGGGGCGATTCCGAGCGCGCCGAGACAGCGCACCAGCGCCGCCACGGGCGCCTGGCCGCCCCGCGCGGCGAGGTGGTCGCCGTACAGGTCGAACAGCGCGGATCTCGCGTTCACGAAGGCAGTCTGCCCCGCCGGATCGCGCGCAGGGGGTTCGGTCCGCGATAATGGGGCGAAGCAGCAAATTCAGACGAACGAAGGAGCACGCGGATGGCTGCCATGAAGCCGCGGACGGGCGATGGTCCGCTCGAGGTGACCAAGGAAGGACGTGGCATCGTCATGCGCGTACCGCTCGAGGGCGGTGGCCGGCTCGTGGTCGAGCTGACCCCGGCCGAGGCGACCAACCTCGGTGATGCCCTCAAGAGTGCTGTTGGCTGACCCGCTGGGCGCCTCGTCCATGATCGCCGTCGCAGCGGCCCGCGGGCCGCTCGCCGGGAGCGCTGCGACGCTCGCGGTGGCGGTCGCGGGGCGTTCGGGCGGGGCGTACCGGCTCGGTCGGGGCGCGGCGGAGCTCCGCGCGCTCGGAATCGACGCCGTGGCGGCGCTCAAGGCGGAGAAGGCGACCGGCAGGGCCGGAGAGGTCACGGTCATCCCGGTCCGTCGGGACGGCCTCGACCTGGTCCTGCTGGCCGGTATCGGCGACGGTTCGCCGGCCGCACTGCGCAAGGCCGCCGCGGCCGTGGCCCGGCGGGCCAAGGATTCGAAGTCGCTCGCCACGACCATCGTCGACGGCGACGACGAGCCGGCCGTGCGGGCCGTGGCGGAGGCGTTGGCGCTCGCCACCTACCGGTACTCGGTCAACGGTGCGAAGCCGCCGGCGTTGAAGCGCGCGAAACTGGTCGTCGACGACCCGGGCGGCCTTCGTCCCGCACTGGCCCGGGCTGCGGCGGTCACCCTGGCGGTCCGCCGCGCGCGCGACCTTGCGAACGCACCCTCGCTCGGCAAGTCACCGCAGTGGCTGGCCGAGCAGGCCCGGGAGCTCGGCGAGGCGGCCGGCCTCACGGTCGCGGTCCGTGATGCAGCGCAACTGGCGGCAGAGGGCTTCGGTGGCGTGCTCGCGGTCGGCGCCGGCTCGTCCCGCCCGCCGTACTTCGTCGAGCTGGCCTACCAGCCGGCCGGAGCCGACCGGCACGTCGTGCTCGTGGGCAAGGGGATCACCTTCGACTCCGGCGGCTTGTCGCTCAAGCGGACCGACGCGATCGCCGGCATGAAGACCGACATGGCCGGTGCCGGCGCGGTGATCGCGACCATGGCCGCGTTGCCCGCGCTCGAGATCGGCGTCGCGGTGACCGGGCTGGTCCCGCTCGCCGAGAACATGCCGAGCGGCAGCGCGACCCGGCCAGGGGACGTGGTCCGCCACTACGGCGGGCGCACCGACGAGGTGCTCAACACCGACGCCGAGGGCCGGGTCGTCCTCGCCGACGCGCTCGCCTACGCGGCGGCCAACCTCGCGCCGGATGCGATCGTCGACATCGCCACGCTGACCGGCGCGGCGCGGATCGGGCTCGGGAGCCGGCACGGCGCGCTCTACTCGACCAGCGACGGGCTGCGTGACGAGCTGCTCGCGGCCGCGGGGTCGGCCGGCGAGCGGTTGTGGGCGATGCCGCTCGTTGACGACTACCGCGACGGTCTGGACTCCTCGATCGCGGACCTGCGCAACACCGGTGACCCCGAGCGGGAGTACAGCGGCGGCTCGATCATGGCCGCGCTGTTCCTCCGGGAGTTCGCCGGCGGCGTGCCATGGGCGCATCTCGATGTCGCCGGACCCGCGCGGGCCGAGGCGGACGAGGACGAGGTCACCAAGGGCGCGACCGGTTTCGGCGTACGCACCTTCCTGCGTTGGCTCGAATCCTGAGACACTGAGACACTGAGGCCGTGGCGCAGCGGCGCGTGCTCGGAATGGTCCTTGCCGGCGGCGAGGGCAAGCGGCTCTGGCCGTTGACCGCGGACCGCGCCAAGCCCGCCGTCCCGTTCGGCGGCATCTACCGGTTGATCGACTTCGTGCTCTCCAACCTGGTCAACTCCGAGCTCGGCCGGATCGTGGTGCTGACCCAGTACAAGTCGCACTCGCTGAACCGCCACATCTCGATCAACTGGCGGATGTCGTCGCTGATGGGCGACTACGTCACGCCGGTGCCGGCGCAGCAGCGGCTGGGCCCGAAGTGGTTCGCCGGCTCGGCGGATGCCATCTACCAGTCGCTCAACCTGATCTACGACGAGAACCCGTCGTACGTCGTCGTCTTCGGCGCGGACCACGTCTACCGGATGGATGCCCGGCAGATGATCGAGCAGCACATCGCCTCGGGGGCGGGCGTTACGGTCGCCGCCCTGCCGATGCCGCGCGAGCAGTCCGCCTCACTCGGCGTCATCCGCGCGGACGACGGTCTGCGGATCGATGAGTTCCTCGAGAAGCCGCAAGACCCGCCGGGCATGCCCGGGGACCCCGACCACGTGCTCGCCTCGATGGGCAACTACGTCTTCACGACCGAGGCGCTGCTCGATGCGGTCCGGCAGGACGCGCACAACGAGGACTCGAACCACGACCTCGGTGGTGACGTGATCCCCGCGCTCGTCGGCAAGGGCGCCGCGCAGGTCTATGACTTCACCACCAACCACGTGCCAGGCGCGACCGAGCGCGATGCCGGTTACTGGCGCGACGTGGGGAGCATCGACACCTACCACGACGCGCACATGGATCTGGTGTCGACCAAGCCGGTGTTCGACCTCTACAACAGCCAGTGGCCGATCCTGTCGACCAGCCCGTCGCTGCCCCCGGCGAAGTTCGTGCACGGGGCGCCCGACCGCACCGGCATCGCGATCGAGTCGCTGGTGTCGCCCGGGTGCATCGTCTCTGGCGGGACGGTGCGCCGATCGGTGCTGTCGCCGGGGGTGAAGATCCACTCGCGATCGGAGATCGACGAGTGCGTGCTGATGCACGGCGTCGACGTTGGCCGGGGCGCGGTGCTCCGCCGGGCCATCATCGACAAAGGAGTGTTCGTGCCACCGGGTGCTCAGATCGGTGTCGACCACGACGCCGACCGGGCGCGCGGTTTCCTGGTCAGCGCCGAGGGTGTCGTCGTACTCGGAAAGGGCCAGGTCGTCCCGACCGAGTGATCAGCCGCGCATCACGGCGACGAGCAAGCCGTCGCCGCTCGGCAGCAGCACCGGCACCAGGCGTTCGTCGTCACGAACCCGCTTCAGCAGCTCGCGCATCGCGAGGGTGCCCTCGTCGCGGCTGGAGGGATCCGCCACGTGGCCGTGCCAGAGCGCGTTGTCGAACGCCACGACGCCGCCCGGGCGGAGCAGGCGCAGCGCCTCGGTGAGGTACGCCGGGTACTCGGTCTTCAAGGCGTCGATGAAGACCAGGTCGTAGGCCGCATCGGACAGGCGCGGCAGCACCTCGAGCGCGGGACCGCTGATCAGCCGGACTCGCGATGAGGGGAAGCCGGCGTTCTCGTAGGTCTGGCGGGCCACCGCCTGGTGCTCCGCCTTCAGGTCGATCGAGGTGAGCACGCCGTCCTCGGCCATGCCGCGCAGCAGCCAGGTGCCGGACACTCCTGCACCGGTGCCGACCTCCACCACTGCGCGAGCGTTGATGCTCGCCGCCAGGAAGCGCAGGACGGCCCCTCCGCCGGACCCGATCGGCACCGCGCCCAGCTCTTCCCCGCGTGGGCGGGCGCCGGTGAGGCTCTCGTCCTCGGCCAGCCAGGTTTCGGTGTAGCGGCGGTTGGCGAGACTGATTTCGGCCTCACTGCGTTCGGTCACGACGGCCAGCGTAGTGACATCGCGACACCTGACGGACAATGGTGGACATGACCGAGCCGGACCCCTGGGCGCCGCTGCCTCCGCCGCCCGATCCGGCGCAACCGCCGGCCGCCGGCTGGTGGTCACCCGTGCCGGGCGCGGTCTCGGGGCCGCCGCCGCGCCCGCCCCGACGGCACGCCCATGGGACGGTGCCGTGGCCGGCGGTCCTGCTGACCGGGTTGGTCTGCGCCGTACTCGGCGGATCGATCGGCGGACTCATCGTGCACAACGCCGACAAGAACAGCCTGGTCGGTTCGGTGACGATCGGGTCGGTGCGCGGCGGGGACGTCTCGGACCGCTCGCCGCGGTCGGTGGCGGCGATCGCCGCGAAGATCCTGCCCAGCGTCGTGTCGATCGATGTCAAGACCAGCGGTGGCGGCGACTCCGGCTCCGGCATCGTGCTCAGCCGCTCGGGCTACATCCTCACCAACAACCATGTGATCGCGGCCGTGAAGAGCAGCCACGGCACGCTCACCGTGGTCCTGCCGAACAAGACGACGGTGCCCGCGAAGATCGTGGGACATCCCGACCCCGTCGATGACATCGCGGTGATCAAGATCGGCAAGTCGTCGTCGCTCCGACCGGCGACGCTCGGCGACTCCGACAACATCGTCGTCGGAGATCCGGTGATCGCGGTGGGTTCGCCGTTGGGCCTGGCCGGGACGGTCACCAGCGGAATCATCAGCGCCTTGAACCGGCCCGTGGAGGCCGGCGGCGAGCAAGGCGTGCCGGAGGACGTCATCGACGCGATCCAGACCGATGCGGCGATCAACCCCGGCAACTCCGGTGGCCCGCTGGTCGACTCGGCCGGGGCGGTCATCGGGATCAACTCGGCGATCGCCTCCCTGTCCTCCGACTCGATCACCGGCCAGCAGTCCGGCAGCATCGGCCTCGGCTTCGCCATCCCGATCAACGAGGCGAAGCGGATCGCCGGCCAGATCATCACGCGCGGCTACTCGACGCACGCGATCATCGGCGTCAACCTCGACCCGAGCTACTCCGGCTCGGGCGCGAAGATCAGTACGCCGCCCGGCGGCGGCCCTGCGGTCAGTGCGGGCAGCCCCGCGGCGAAGGCCGGAATGCAGGCGGGCGACGTGATCATCGCGGTCAACGGCGAGCGCGTGACGACGGCCGATGAGCTGATCGTCGCGATCCGCGCCCACGTGCCGGGCCAGCGGGTGAGCCTGACCTTCGACCGCGGCTCGCAGCGAAGGACGGTCAGCCTCGTCCTCGGATCGGCCAAGAGCGAGTGACGGTTGCGACGTACGCTGGGTGAATGATCGGCAACCTTGGCTGGGAGGAGATCCTCCTTCTCGCCGTGATCGGGCTGATCATCTTCGGGCCGGACCGGTTGCCCAACGCGATCAAGGACGCGACCCGGATGCTCCGCGAGCTGCGCAAGATGGCGCGTGGTGCGGCGAACGACCTCAAGGCCGAGCTCGGCCCGGAGATGGCCGACCTCGACCTGCGATCACTGCATCCACGGCGGCTGGTCGAGGACGCTTTGTTCGGAGACGACGAGGAGCCGGCGACGGCGGCCGCAAGCCCAGCCAGGGTCGCGCTCGCGGCCAACGAGACGCCGCCGTAC
The DNA here is from genome assembly GCA_035504215.1 of Mycobacteriales bacterium. Lineage (NCBI taxonomy): Bacteria > Bacillati > Actinomycetota > Actinomycetes > Mycobacteriales > Mycobacteriales bacterium. The sequence goes on along the minus strand of DATJSI010000002.1, from coordinate 62,955 downwards.
GACACCGACGCGACCTGACCGTACCTGCCGCCGCTCCTGCCCCACCATGGCGAGCTAAGGGCCATAGAGCACCCTCAACCCGCCATGGCGAACGGGCCGTCCACAGGTTCGGAGCCGTGGGTGAGCGGTCGACTCAGACCGGGGTGAGCGAGAGCGAGCGGCCGGCCAGCCCGCGGCTGCGGGCCCGCAGTTTGTCGGCGATGGAGCTGAGCGCGACCGAGGCATCCGCGGCCGGATCGGCGGTCACGATGGGCTGGCCCGTGTCGCCTCCCTCGCGCATCCGCGGGTCGATGGGGATCGAGCCGAGAAGAGGTACGTCGGCACCGAGCCGGCGGCTCAGGCTTTCGGCAACCGCGACGCCGCCGCCGACGCCGAACACGTCGATGAGCTCGCCGCAGTGCGGGCACGGCAGTCCGGCCATGTTCTCGATGACGCCGGCCACCCGTTGCTTGGTGAGCTCGGCGATCGATCCCGCTCGCTCCGCAACTTCGCGCGCGGCGAGCTGCGGAGTGGTGATCACGATCAGCTCCGCGCTCGGTAGCAGCTGAGCCGTCGAGATCGCGATGTCGCCGGTGCCGGGTGGCAGGTCGAGCAGCAGGACGTCGAGGTCACCCCAGTAGACGTCGGCCAGCAGCTGCTCCAGCGCTTTGTGCAGCATCGGTCCGCGGAAGGCGATCGCGCGGTTGTCCGCGACGAACAGGCCGGCAGAGACGACCTTCACGCCGTACGCCTCTGACGGCACGATCATCCCGTCGACCACGGACGGGGGAACGGTCACGCCGAGCATCCGGGGCATCGAGTGGCCGTAGATGTCCGCGTCGACGACACCGACCGTCATACCGGCGTTCGCCAGGGCGACCGCCAGGTTGACCGTGGTCGAGGACTTGCCGACACCGCCCTTGCCGCTGGCGATGGCGTAGACCCGGGTCAGCGATCCCGGCTGCTCGAACGAAATCTGCCGAGCCGGCCGGCCGCCTTGAAGCGTGGTGCGAAGGGCGGCCTTCTGCTCGTCGGTCATGACGTCGAGCGCGACCCGGACGCTGGTGACGCCGTCGAGGGCACCGACTGCGGCGGTGACGTCGGCGGTGATCCGGTCGCGCAGTGGGCAGCCCGGCGTGGTGAGCAGCACCTTGACATCCACCGTGCCGTCGTCGGAGATCGCGACGTCGTCGACCATCCCCAGCTCGGTGATCGGCCGGTGGATCTCCGGGTCCTTGACCGTCGCGAGGGCGGCGGTGACCGCCTCGACGGTCGGCAGTGCGGCACTCATGACGACGTCAAGCGTACGTGGCGCTGGCGCTGCCGCCTCCCGTAGCGCCCGCTGCGCTCGTCCACTGACACGTCGCTTACGCTGCGGGATGGAGTCACCGTGACCCAGTTCCCTGCTTCCACCCTCGCGCTGCTGCAGTGCTCGCGGTGCGCCGCCCAGGTCGAGCCGGACGTCGTTCAGCACCTCTGTCCGCAGTGCTCGTCGCCGCTGCTGGCGCGCTATGACCTCGACCGCGCTCGCGCGACCCTGACCGTCGACGCACTGGCCGGCCGCTCGGCCACGTTGTGGCGGTGGGCGGAGCTGTTGCCGGTCCGTGACCCGGCCCACCGGCTGGGCTTCGGCGAGGGCATGACTCCATTGCACGCTGCGGAACGGCTGGGACCCCAGCTCGGCGTGCCAGGTCTGCTCATCAAGGACGACGGCATGCTTCCGACCGCGACCTTCAAAGCGCGTGGCGCAGCGATCGGCGTCGCCCGTGCCGCGGAGCTCGGCGTGCGGCGGATGATGATGCCAACCAACGGAAACGCGGGCGCCGCGTGGGCGACGTACGCCGCCCTGCACCGGCTCGAGCTCGGCGTGGTCATGCCGGTCGATGCACCATTGATCACGCGAACCGAGTGCGCGGCGGCGGGAGCCGCCGTCGCCCTGGTCGAGGGGCTGATCAGCGACGCGGGTGCGATCGTCGGTCGAGCGATTGCGGCAGACCCCGATGTGTACGACGCCTCCACGCTGAAGGAGCCGTACCGCATCGAGGGCAAGAAGACGATCGGGCTGGAGTTCGCCGAGCAGCTGGGTTGGCGGCTGCCGGACGTCGTCGTCTACCCGACCGGTGGCGGCGTCGGGCTGATCGGCATCCACAAGGCGCTGGGCGAGCTCGGTGAGCTCGGGCTGATCCGTGGTGCGCTTCCACGGATGGTGGCCGCGCAGGCGACCGGGTGCGCGCCGGTTGTCCGCGCGTTCGAAGCGGGCGACGACCATTGCGAGGCCTGGGTCGGGGCGCACACGACGGCGTTCGGCATCAATGTGCCGAAACCGCTGGGCGACCGGCTGGTCCTGCAGGCCATCCGGGAGACCGGCGGCACCGCGGTCGCCGTCGACGACGACGCGGCGGCGCGCGCGCAGCTGCAGTGCGCGCGCGGGCAGGGATTGTTCGTCTGCCCAGAAACCGGCGTCGCTCTCGCAGCGGTCGCTCGCCTTCGGGAGTCGGGCTGGATCCGGGAGGACGAAACAGTTCTCGTGATCAGTACCGGAAGCGGCATCAAGTATCCGGACAGCGTCGCGGCGCTCGACTATCCGACGTTGGCTCCCACGGATGACTGGCCGGGGCGCCACTAGGCTGCCGTAGCCAGCGCTGCACCTCACGCGCGCTTCGGTGGCCTCCGGTGGCAGCTCCCGCCGGCCGCCATAAGGTGGGACCCGTCTTTCGACCGACCGACAGGGAGGATGCCGATGCGCTCCCGGCTTTTGCTCCGAGTCGCTGCCGCAGGTGCGTGCGCGACCCTCGTTATCGCGCCGGCCACCGCGCTCGCCGCCGGTTCGACCACCGCACAGACGCCGGTGCTCGGCGTCCACCACTCGTTCGGGCCGGACAGCAAGGGCTGGGGGACCGCGCGTCCCAAGACCCTGTTCAACGGTGGCGATCCGTCCGGGGACATCACGCATATCCACTGGACGAGCTGGGGCGGCAAGACGGCGCACGGCCGGGGCAAGAACTCGGTCGTTAAGCCGGCCGGTGGGTACTACCACAAGCAGGTCACCATCCGGTTGCGCGCGACCGACCTCGGTACGTGCAAGTCCTCCGGTAAGCGGGCGTATCGGCACCTGTGGTTCAAAGAGCCGTCAAAGCCGGGCGGTCCGTTCGGTCATTGGCACATCTGGACCGCCTACCACAAGAATCTCTGCAAGCGGATGCACTAGTTCTCGTTCGCGGCGAGCTCGCCCGCTTCGGGTGCGAGCTCGTCGAGCAGGTGTTGCAGCTCGCTTCGCAGGAAGTCGCGAGTCGCGACCTCGCCCAGAGCCACTCGGATCGATGCGATCTCGCGCGCGAGATACTCGGTGTCCGCCACGGTCCGCTCGTTCAGCGCGCGGTCTTGCTCGTACTGCACTCGGTCCCGGTCGGCCTGCCGGTTCTGGGCCAGCAGGATTAGCGGCGCGGCGTACGACGCCTGGAGCGAGAGCAACAGGGTCAGCAGCGTGAACTTGTTGTGGTAGCTGTCGAACTGCCACGGCGCCTTCGTGACGACGATGTTGTAGATGATCCAGATCGCAATGAACAGCGTCATGTAGCCGATGAAGCGCCAGGTGCCGAGGAAGCGTGCGACCCGTTCCGACAACCGTCCCATCGACTCGGGGTTGTAACGCGGGAGCCCGATCGTGCGCCGGGCGCTGAGCGGCTGGTCGAGCCGCGGCGTCCGCCGGCTCTCACGGCGCGCCATCGTGCACACCCACTTCATTGGTCGGCCGCTCGCGCCAGTCCGGTGGCAGGAGGTGGTCGAGGACGTCGTCGACGGTGACCGCGCCGAGCAGGTGGTCGACATCGTCGACGACCGGGACGGCGACCAGGTTGTACGTCGCGAGGTGCGCGGTGACCTCGGGCAGCGGGCAGTCCGGAGGGAGCGGGTCGATCTGCGTGTCGACCACCCCGGAGACCAGCGCGGACGGCGGCTCGCGCAGCAGGCGCTGGATGTGGACGATCCCGACGTACTTGCCGGTGGGCGTCTCGGTCGGCGGCCGGCAGACATAGACCTGCGCGGCAAGGGCCGGCGAGATGTCGGGATCGCGGACCCGGGCGAGTGCCTCCGCGACGGTCGCATCCGGCGAGAGGATCACCGGCTCGCTGGTCATCATGCCGCCGGCGGTGTTCTCCGAGTAGGTGAGCAGGCGGCGAACCGGCCCGGCTTCGCCGGGTTCCATCAACCCGAGCAGCCGCTCCGCTTCGTCCGGCGGGAGCTCACCGAGCAGGTCCGCGGCGTCGTCGGGAGCCATGGCCTCGAGCACGTCCGCCGCTCGCTCGCCGGCGAGCATCGCGAGGATCTCGACCTGGTCGTCCTCCGGCAGCTCTTCCAGGACGTCGGCCAGCCGTTCGTCGTCGAGCGCGGCGACGACCTCGCCCCGGCGCTTGTCCGACAGCTCGTGCAGGACGTGCGCGAGGTCGGGCGCCCGGAGCTGGTCGAGGGCCGCGAGCAGGTTGGTGGCGCCCTGCTCGGCGTCCACCTGGCCGAACCCACTCACCTCTTCCCACGGCACCACGGTCAGCTGGTTGCGACGTCGTCGGAAGCCGCCGCTCGGGCGAACCGCCACCCGGGTGAGGAACCAGTCCCGGGTCCGGCTCTGCTCCATGGCGACGTCGGTCACGGTGACCTGGGTGCCGTCCTCGACCAAAGTGACCTTGCGGTCGAGCAGCTCGGTGATGACCAGCGTCTCCTCGGCCCGGCGTTCGAACCGGCGCAGGTTGATCCGGCCGCGGACGATGACCGCGTCGGCATCGATGCTCGTCACGAGGCCGATCGGCACGAAGATCCGTCGACGCGGCTGGACCTCGACGACGATGCCGAGTACGCGCGGCGGCTGGTTGCCCGTGCGCATCATGACGACGACGTCGCGAATCCGACCGACCTGGTCGGCATTGGGATCGAGAACGGTGAGGCCGGCCAGCCGGGCGAGGAAGATCCGCATGGTCGTGCCGGTGGCCATGATCCGCAGGTTACCGCTGGATGCGCTCCGGATCGGGGAGCCTGGCGCGGGCGCGCACGAGCATTCTTCGTGCCATTGCTCAGGTCTTGGCGGGGTCGGATGAGCGTCCGAATAGGGTGCACCAATGACGGTGCTGGACATGTTTCGGCTCGACGGCAAGGTCGCCGTAGTGACTGGTGCGTCGTCGGGACTCGGCGTCGCGTTCGCTCAGGCGCTCGCGGAGGCCGGTGCGGACCTCGTGCTCGGCGCGAGACGGGTCGACAAGCTCGAAGCGACGCGAGCTGCGGTCGAGTCGATCGGCCGGCGAGCGATCGCCGTCGCGACCGACGTCGCGAAGCCGGAGGACTGCGAGCGACTGGTTGCCGCTGCCGTCGAGGAGTTCGGCGCGGTCGACATCCTGGTCAACAACGCTGGGGTCGGCACCGCCGTACCTGCGACCAGGGAGACGCCGGAGCAGTTCCGCGCGGTGATCGACGTGAATCTCAACGGGTGCTACTGGATGGCCCAGGCGTTCGCGAGGGCAGCCGCCGGCAGCGGCACGATCGTGAACATCAGCAGTGTCATCGGGATCACGACCGGCGGCTTGCCTCAAGCCGCGTACACCGCGTCGAAGGCCGGCCTCATCGGTCTCACCCGCGACCTCGCGCAGCAGTGGACCGTGCGCAAGGGGATTCGCGTGAACGGCATTGCGCCCGGCTTCTTCGCCACCGAGATGACCGACCAGTACGACCCCAGCTATCTCGCGCTCATGCGCCCGCGGGTCATCAGCGGCCGGCTCGGTGACGCCGCCGAGCTCGCGGCGACGTTGGTGTGGCTGGTCTCCGATGCGGCCGGCTACGTCACCGGCCAGACCATCGTCGTCGACGGAGGCGTGGCGATTACATGAACGAGTACCGGAGCGAAGCGAAGGTGGCTCGCTCCAATGAAGACGGCGTCTCGGCATCGGTGCGACCCGAAGGGGAGCATCGATGAGCGGGTTAGGACCGCTTGCTTATCGGCTGGTGGACGTGTTCACGGAGCATCCGTTCGCCGGCAACCCGCTGGCGGTCGTACTCGACGCCGACGAGCTGACAACGACACAGATGCAGAAGATCGCGCTCGAGTTCAACCTCTCGGAGACCGTGTTCCCGGTCGAGGCGACGACGCCGGAGGCCAACTACCGGTTGCGGATCTTCACGCCCGGGACCGAGCTGCCGTTCGCCGGCCATCCTTCGGTCGGGGCTGCCTGGGTCATGCGTTCGGTCGGTCGCATCGTCGACGGCGCGATCGTCCAGGAGTGCGGCGCGGGACTGTTGCCGCTGGTGATCGACGGCGATGCGGTCACATTGACCGGCGGCAGTCCTCATCTCGGCGAGATCGTCGATCCGGCTCAGGCGCTCGCCGGTGTGGGGCTGTCCGAGCAGGACCTGGTCGGTGACCCGATGAGGCTCTGCGGTGTCGGCATCGACTTCGCTTACCTACACGTCAGGCCAGAAGCATTGGCGCGAACGGCACCCAACTACGGCGCGATGCGGTCGCTTCCCGGCGCGACCGGTGTCTTCGTGTTCTCAGCCACGACTGCGCTGATCCGGGCGCGGATGTTCGCGATCGGTGTCGGTGAGGATCCGGCGACCGGATCGGCTGCGCTCGGGCTCGGCGTGTGGTTGGCCTCCTGCGGCCGAGTCGCCGCGGACGGTGTCACGGCGTACCTCGTCGAGCAAGGAGTTGAGATGCACCGGCCGTCGCGGCTGTCCTGCGAGGTTCGGTGCAGTGGTGGCGTCGCCGTCGAGTGCAGGGTGACCGGCTCCGTCGTACCGGTTGGGGAAGGTCACATCCGCCGACCGTGAGTCACCGGATCCTCGTGGTGCGGCCGGTTTCTCGGCGTGTCGCGGGCAAAGCGGTGGTGCCGGGGACGATCAGCGGTACTCAGGGGGCATGAGCGACCACGACCCCCTCGAGCGGATCGAGCATCTCGTGCGGAGCAGCACCCGGCGGCTGGACCTGACCGGATTCCGCAGCTTCATCCTGCGCGGCAACGTCGTCGATCTCGCGGTCGGCATCGTGATCGGTACGGCGTTCACCGCGATCGTGAAGTCGTTGGTCAACGACTTCATCACCCCATTGGTCGGGATCCCGCTCGGTCATGCCAGCGACTTCTCGACCCGCTACTGGCAGGTAGGTGGGTCGAAGTTCCTCTACGGCGACTTCCTCAACTCGATGGTGTCATTCGTGTTGATCGGCATTGTCGTCTACTACTTCGTCGTGCGGCCGATGACTCATCTGCTGACCCGGTTCAAGTCCTCGACCGGCACGGAGAGCGAGACGAAGATCTGCCCCGAGTGCCGCAGCTCGATTCCGTACGACGCGACCAGGTGCGCCTTCTGCACCGTCGTCCTTCCACCGGCGCCGGCCGGCTCAGAGGACTCGCATCCGGTGTAGCTCGACGAGCAGCCCGGGGGAGAGCGTCATGGTCTCGATCTCGTCGGGCGTACACCAGCGCGCGTCACTGGCGTCGTCACCGGCGAGCAGTTCGCCCCCTACCGCCGTCGCCGCGTAGTCGTGCACCAGGTAGCTGGTCGCGACCTCGACAGTGGCCAGTAGCTCGCCGATCTCGACCACCAGGCCGGTCTCCTCGCGGACCTCGCGGGCGGCGGCCGCGTCGTACGCCTCGCCCGGGTCGACCCGCCCTCCAGGGAGCGACCAGGTGCCGAGCGCGGGCTCGACGCCACGGCGGATCATCAGGATTCGGCCGTCCGGGTCCGTGACCACCGCGCCGGCGCACACGATCCTTCCGGTCTGCGGGTCGATGACGTTGGCACCCTCCATTCGCGGCAGCCTACGTAGGCCCGCGGCTGCCCGGGTCGTACGGATGACCGACCGCGGCGGGATGTGACGCCGCTGGCCTATTGACGCGAGCCGCGCCGCGGCTCAGCGTTGGGTAGTGCTGCCACTCGAGGGCTGGTCCGAGATCGGCCCGTGTCGGCCGCCTTACGGCCGCCGCCGGACCGGGTCCGAGCGGGAGCCGTAGTGCATCAGGACCCGGCGTGCCCTCGGTGCGGCAACGAGCTGCGTCCACCGGGGCTGTGGTCGAGTGCCTGGGAATGCCCTCGCCACGGCTCCGTGCACCCGTACAAGGTCCTCACCCACATCGGGACCGATGCGATCGCGCACGTCGTGGGGCAGGCCGTCGTCCCGGTCTGGCTTCCGCAGCCGCTGCTGCGCGGCTGGGTCTGCAGCGGGATCGCCTACGCGGGCGATGACCGCACCGGTGCGCGCGCCACCGTGATGTGCCTTACCGGCCCGAGCCCGATCGGGGGCGCCGCCGAGCTGATGTTCGTCGCCGAGGAACCGGGGGTCGGCCTGGGTGCGCGACACGCGGGACACGCCGAGCCCGACCCGGGCCAGAGCTTCGGCTTCGGGCCGCCCGACGCGAAGATCAACGCCGCCGCGCACCCGACCGCGCTGTGGAGCTTGCCGTCGAGTCCGGACCGCGCCACGTTCGTCGGCGAGGCCAAGGGCCAGTGGTTGTGGGCCGTGGTGTGGCCCGCCGCCGCGGGCATGGTGATGTACGACGGCTTCCAGCTCGTGGACGTCCGGGACCATGGACTCGACCCCGACCTGGAGTTCGGGTCGCTCTCGCCGAGGCTGTCGGAGCGCCCGATTCCCTAGCATTACTCGGCGTGCACCACGTCGCGTTCCACACCCGGCTGTTCACCGAGGTCTTCGTGACCTTGCTCGTGATCATGGACCCGATCGGTACGGTGCCGCTGTTCCTCGCGCTGACCAGCGGGCGCTCACGCAAGGTGCGCAACCGCCAGGCCTGGCAGGCCGTGCTCGTCGCGATCTCGGTGATCGCGGCGTTCGCGTTGTTCGGTCAGCAGATCCTGCGCTACCTGGATATCTCGGTGGCGGCCCTGCAGGGTGCAGGTGGCCTGCTGCTCATCCTGGTCGCCCTCGAGCTGCTCACCGGACGTCAGACCCGTGACAGCGAGGTGCCGGACGTCAACGTCGCCCTGGTCCCGCTGGGTACGCCGTTGCTCGCCGGGCCCGGCGCCATCGTCGCCACCATCGTGTTCGTCCGGCGCGCACACGGGTTCGATGATGCGCTTGCCATCACCTGCGGGATCCTCGCGGTCCACATCGTGCTGTATCTGTCGCTGCGGTTCTCCGGCGTCATCCTGCGGGTGATCCGCGACGGCGGAGTGTCGCTGATCACGCGAATCTCGGGCTTGCTGCTGTCGGCGATCGCGGTCCAGCTCGTCGCCGACTCGGCAATCGCATTCGCCCGCAGCGCCTGAGGCCGTCCACACCCGGCGGGTGGCCGTGCAAACCTGTCGGTGCCCACCAGCAGACTGACCCCATGACGGAGCCGCAGGCCGCGCTCGAGCTCGAACTGCCGCGCCGGCTGTTCGTCTGTACGCCGTCCAAGCTCGCTGCCTGGCTGGACTGCCCGCGCAGGTTCCGGTTCAGCTACGTCGACCGGCCGCCACCGCCGACCGGGCGACCGTGGGCGCACAACAGCGTCGGCGCCGCGGTGCACGTGGCGCTTGCCGGCTGGTGGGGGCTGCCGGTCGGGGAGCGCGTTCCCGCCGCTGCGGCAGCGCTGCTTCGCGAGCGGTGGGCGCCGCAGGGATTCCGGGACGCCGATCAGGCCGACGAATGGCGGGAGCGTGCGGCCGACATGGTCGAGCGCTACACCGCCGGGGTCGACCCGCACGCCGAGCCGCTCGGAGTCGAACGCACGGTCGCCTTCAAGACCGACCGGGTGGCGGTCTCCGGACGGATCGACCGGCTCGATCGCCGTGGGGACGAGCTGGTCGTCGTCGACTACAAGACCGGCCGGCACATTCTCACGACCGACGACGCGAGGGGCTCGCTCGCGCTTGCGTTGTACGCCGCGGCAGCCGAGCGCACCATGCGCCGTACCTGTCGCACCGTCGAGCTCCATCACCTGCCGACCGGCGACATCGTCCGGTGGGAGCACACCGAGCAGACGCTGGCTCGCCAGCTCGGCCGGGCCGAGGAGATCGCGACCGAGGCAGCCGCCGCGATCGACGCGGCTGCAACCGACGGGCTGGATGCCGCGTTTCCTGCCCGGCCGGGAGCGCTCTGTGGGTGGTGCGACTTTCTCGACAGCTGTCCCGAGGGTCAGGCGGCGACGCCGAAGCGGCTCCAGCCTTGGGCCGGGCTCGCGAGCGACATCAGCTCATCCGTCGACGATGTCGTCGAGTGACCGGGAGTCGAGGCGCGCCCAGAAGGTTTCCAGCACGTCCGCGATGGCCTTGGGGGTGTCGACGGCCGGTGAGTGGCCGGCGCCGCTGAGGATCGCGTGCTCGGCATCGAGCCGTTGCGCCATCTCGGTCTGTTCCTGCGGGGTCCATGCGTCGTCGGCCTCGCCGTGCGCGACGAGAACCGGCACGTTGGTGGCCCGCAGCTCCTCGACCCGGTCCGACTCGGTGGTCACCGCGATGCCCATGCCGAGCAGCGCCGCGTCGGGTGAGGCAAGGAACCGTCGGCGCAGGAATGCCCGCACGTCCGCCGAGATGCCGGCGCGGTTGGGGTCGGAGGCGGATAGCGCTTCCGAGGCCTCCCACACCGCCGCGACGCCGCCCTCGGCGAGCAGCGGCTGCATGAGCTCGATCAGCTGGCCGCGGGTGCCGCCGAGCGCGGCCGGCCCCGAGCCGAGAAGGGTCAGTGATCGCGCCGGCGCGCCGCCGATGACCGCAGCGCGGCAGACCAGGCCCCCGAACGAGTGCGCGAGGACGTGGCTGGGCTCGGCGGCCAGCAGCGCCGTGATGTCCCGGGCGAGCGCGTCGATCGAGTACGCCGAGACGTCTTCGGGGCCGCCGGACTCATGCTGGCCGCGCAGATCGATCGCCACGGTCGGGTGACCCCTGCGGGCGAGCAGCGGCAGCAGGTGCAGGAAGTCCTCCTTGCTGCCCGTGTAGCCGGGCACCGCCAGCACCGGCGTGCGGCGCACGACCCCGTCGGGCGGGGTCGCGACCAGAGCGGCCAGCTCGCCGGACGCGGCGGTCACCCTGGTGGGCGCCAGCTCCGGCGAGAGATCGAGATGACGCGGAACGCTCATGAGCGGCCGGCGCGCGGGCGGAACACGGGCGGAAGGGTAGCCCGGCGGGTGATCTCTGCTCGGACGGTGGTCACCCGAGACTCGGCGGCACTAGCCTGAAAGCGCTCGGGCAGGCACCGGAGACGGGCAGGACTGTTGTGACGATCGCCCGCACGTACGCCGTCGCCAACCAGAAGGGTGGCGTCGCGAAGACGACCACGGTGGCTTCGCTCGCGTCCGCCCTGAGCGAGCTCGGCAAGCGGGTGCTGGTCGTCGACCTCGACCCGCAGGCCTGCCTGACCTTCTCCCTCGGGCTCGACCCGGACTCCCTCGACCTGTCGATCCACGACGTACTGCTCGGCCGGGTGTCTGCCCGGATGGTCGTCGTCTCGACGGCCGAAGGCCCCGACCTGCTGCCCGCGACGATCGAGCTGGCCGGGTGCGAGGCGATGCTGCTGACCAAGACCGGCAGGGAGTACGTGCTGCGGCACGCGCTCGACGAGGTGCGCGACCGCTACGACGTGATCCTCATCGACTGCGGACCCACCCTCGGGGTCCTGACCCTCAACGCGCTGACCGCGGCCGATGACGTCATCGTGCCGCTGCAGTGCGAGACCCTGTCGCACCGTGGTGTCGGCCAGCTGCTCGACACCGTGCACGACGTGCAGCGCCTGACCAACCCGCAGCTGCACGTTCTCGGCGTACTGCCGACGCTGTACGACGGGCGTACCAATCACACGCGCGCGGTTCTCGCCGACGTGGCGCTGCGGTACGGGCTCGATGTGCTGGACCCGCCGATTCCCCGTTCTATCCGCTTCGCCGAGGCGCCCGCGATCGGTCACTCGATCATGCGCACGGCTCGCCGTACCCCGGGGGCGGTCGCCTACCGGCTGCTGGCCGGCCGGTTGGTCGGGGCACCGGACGACCCCGAGGCGGTTGCCTTCCTGGCCGCGCATGCCGGCCATCGCCAGATCGACCTGACCGAGCCGGCCCGGGACCGGGCGTGAGCGAGCGACGATGAGCACCAACCCCGGCTTCGACCGACTCCGTCCCCGCACCGAGCGCTCGGTCCGGGTCAGCGCCGAGTTCCTGCCGGACGCGCAGGGCAAGCGCGCGCTGTTCTCCTCTTCCTCGGAGGCAGCGACACCGGCCGTCGGCTCGGTGCTGGTCGAGTGCAGCGGTTGCGAGTCGCGAACCGTGCTGGGGCTCAACCAGGCGTTGCGTAGCGCGATCCCGTCATTGCACTTCGGCTTCCGGGTCGGCCACGGTGACGCGGTGCGCCAGTTCAGCGTGTTCAAGCACGCCTACCCGACCTACCTGCGCTGTCCCGCCTGCGGGCGGATGAGCTGGGTGCGCCTGACCCTGCAGGTGTAGCGCCGGCGGGCCGGCTCAGAGAGCGGCGAGCAGGTCGTCCAGTGCGACGCTCGGCAGCACGATGTCGGTGAGCCCTTCGACGTCACCGCAGTCGACACAGCGGACGGTCAGCACCATCCAGGTGGCCGTGCCCTCTTCGTCGTGGATCCCGTACACCACCTCGGCGATCGACTGTCCGCACGACCGGCAGGACCACACGCCGGGATAGGTCCAGTGCTCGCCGGAGTCCAGGACGTCGTTGGCGTGGGCGCCGGCCAGGCAGCGCAGCCGGGCGACGCCGGCTTCGGCGTCGGCCTCGACGTAGAACCAGCTGGCGGGCTCGTCACCATGCACCGGATTGCGGCAGGCGGCGAACGCGGTCTGGGTCACTGCCGGGCAGTCCTCGAGGCCGCGGACCCACGTGGCGAGGTCCTCGACGTCCTCTGCGGAGTGCCGGTTTCCCACCGTTCGCATCACCACGGTCGGGTCCCTCCTCGGTCGTCCGTACCTACTCCCATCGGCCGACCGAGGTGCTCGCTTGATCCTGTTACGTGCGGCTTGTTGGCTCCCCGGCCGGGCTGGCGCTCGTCGCGCCGGCACCGCGGGAACGTGAGCGCCGCCGGCGTCGCCGTCGGGCGCCTTGACCGTCCGTCGCGGTGCTCGTGGCCGCTGCCTCGCCGCCGACGGCGTCGGTCACCGGTACGCCGCCGCGAGTGCGCCGGCGCTGCCGTGGGGCCCGGCTGGTCTCGCCGTCCGACCCCGTGCGGGCCGGACTCGCGTCGACGCTTGCCGACCGCCGTGGCCGGCCCGCGGTCGCGGTGTCCCCGGGGCGGTCCCCGGAGCGCGCAGTGCGGCCCGGTCGGCCCTCGGGCCGACCCGCGCGGCGCGAGCGTCCGCCGCTCGTGCCCGGCTTTGACCGAGAGCCTGGACGGTGCCCGGTCTCGCCGATGTCCTCGAGCTGCTCGGCTTCGAGGCCTTCCCGGGTCCGCTGCGCCTTGGGCAGTCGGCCGGTCGCCTCTCGCGGGATGTCGAGCTCCTCGTAGAGCACGTCGGAGGTCGAGTAGGTCTCTTCGGGCTCGGGGAACGGCAGGTCGAGGGCGGTGTTGATCATCCCCCAGCGATAGGTGTCCGACCAGTCGACGAAGGTGATCGCGCTGCCGACCTCGCCCGCGCGACCGGTGCGGCCGATCCGATGCAGGTAGGCCTTCTCGTCGTCGGGGCACTCGTAGTTGATGACGTGTGTGACTCCGGCGACGTCGATACCGCGGGCGGCGACGTCGGTGGCGACCAGGATGTCGACCTTGCCGCTCCGGAAGGCCCGCAGCGCCCGCTCGCGTGCGCCCTGGCCGAGGTCACCGTGGACAGCGGCCGCGGCGAACCCGCGCTCCGAGAGGTCCTCGGCGATCCGGTCGGCCGACCGCTTGGTCCGGGTGAAGACCATCGCGAGCCCGCGGCCCTCGGCTTGCATGACCCGCGCCAACACCTCCGGCTTGTCCAGGTGATGTGCCCGGAAGACGAACTGGCTGGTGGTCGGGACGGTCTGGCTCTCGTTCGGCGACTCGGCGCGCACGTGGGTGGGGTGGCGCAGATAGCGCCGGGCGAGGGCGACGACCGGCCCGGGCATCGTCGCGGAGAACAGCATCGTCTGGCGGATCTGGCTGACCTGGGCGACGATCCGCTCGACATCCGGCAGGAAGCCGAGGTCCAGCATCTCGTCGGCCTCGTCGAGCACAAGGATCCGTACGCCGGACAGGTCCAGCGCGCGTTGCTTGGCAAGGTCGAGCAGGCGACCTGGTGTCCCGACCACGACATCGATGCCCTTGCGCAAGGCGTCGATCTGCGGTTCGTATGCCCGGCCGCCGTAGATCACGAGGATCCGGGTGCCGCGCTGCCCGCTGGCCATTTCAATGTCGCGCGCGACCTGCATCGCGAGCTCGCGGGTCGGGACGACCACCAGCGCCTGTGGCTTGCCGTCGGCCTGCCCGGCCTTGACCAGATGAAGCAGCGGCAGCGCGAACGCGATGGTCTTGCCGGTGCCGGTCCTGGCCTGACCGATCAGGTCGTGGCCCTTGAGCGCCAGCGGGATGGTGAGTGCCTGGATCGGGAACGGCGTCGTGATGTCACGTGCCGCGAGCGTGGCGACGACATCGTCGTCCACGCCGAGTTCAGCGAAGGTTTTCATGCAAGGACTCCAAAGAGAGCGCGTCGGTGCGGAGTCCGCTCACACTCTCGGTGGTGGCCCGCGCCCGCGCTCTTCGCAGGGGGCCGACACCGCGGCTCTCCGCGGGAATTCGTCGTACGTCGTTCAGTGTACCTGTTCGGCTACTGTCGGCCATTACATGAGCGGTGAGTGGACCGACCCGATGACGGAGGCCGACCGCCAGCAGGCGGTGGTCGACCTGCTCGGCGTGCTCGCGTATGCGGAGCTGACCGCGTTCGAGCGGCTCGCCGGTGATGCCTCGCTCGCGCCGACCCTCGCGGACAAGGCCGCGCTGGGTGCGATGGCAGCGGCGGAGTTCGGCCACTTCCAGGTGTTGCACGAGCGGCTGGCCAGCCTCGGGATCGACTCGACGGTCGCGATGGCGCCGTTTGTCGGACCGCTCGACGCCTACCACGACTCGACGAAGCCGGCCGACTGGCTGGAGAGCCTGGTGAAGGCATACGTCGGCGACGGGTTCGCGGCGGACTTCTACCGCGAGCTCGCCGAGTTCATGGACGACTCGACCAAATCACTCGTCGTCGACGTGCTCGACGACACCGGCCACGCCGACTTCGCGATCGCGCACGTGCGGTCGGCGACAGAGGCCGATCCGGCAGTGGCCGGCCGGCTTGCGTTGTGGGGCCGGCGGCTGGTCGGCGAGGCGCTGGTTCAGGCGCAGCGGATCGCGGTCGACCGCGACGAGCTGGCCCGCCTGATCGTCGGCGGTGTCGGCGACCTTGCTGCCGTGGGTGAGCTGTTGGCGCGACTCACCCAACGACACAGCGGGCGAATGGAAACCCTCGGCCTGCACTCGTAGCGCACCTCGATGTGTGAACGGCTGCGTACCGCCGGCGGTAACCCGCCGTGCACACACCGGGTTGGTCCGTTGTGGCGGGGACTACAGCGCGCCGAAGCCCACGCGGCGGGCGTCGGTGTCGGCGATCTCGACGTACGCCAGCTTGTCGGTCGCGACGATGATCCGTCGGCCTTTCTCGTCGCTGAGCATCAGCGTTCCGGCCGAGGCGCTGATCGCCTGCTCGACCGCGGTCTGGATCTCGTCAGCCGTCTGGGCGCTCTCGAATGACAGCTCGCGCGGCGCACCCTTGATGCCGATTCTGACCTCCACAGCGATCAGGCTAGTGGACGTGATGTGAAGGAGCGGTGAAACCCGGTACGCCGATGGCGAACGTCCCTCAGGCGTCCGGATCGCTCACCCGTGGATACCCCGAGATGCCCCGCCAGGCGAGCGCCTGGATCAGCTCGATCGCGCGCTCTTTCGGGATGCCGTCGGCGGACGCGAGCCACCACCGCGCGCTGATCTCGGCGACACCGGTGAGCCCGCAGGACAACAACTCGGCGTCGTTGCGGTCGAGGCCGGTGTCGCGCGCGATCGTGTCGGCGATCGCCTCGACCGAGCGCTGGAGTGACCGCTCGACCCGCTCGCGCACTGCCGGCTCGTTGCGCAGGTCCGACTCGAACACCAGCCGGAATGCTCCGCCCGGATCGTCGACGAAGTCGAAGAAGGCACGTACGCAACCGGACACGCGCTCGTGGTTGTCGGTCGTGCTGTGCAGCGCCCTGACGATCCGCGCTTGGAGCATCTCCACGTGCTGGTCGAGCAGGGCGACGTACAGGTCGAGCTTGCCCGGGAAGTGCTGATAGAGCACGGGCTTGCTCACTCCGGCCCGTTCGGCGATGTCGTCCATCGCTGCGGCGTGGTAGCCGTTCGCGACGAAGACCTCCTGCGCCGCGCCGAGCAACTGCTCGCGGCGGGCCGATCTGGGCAGCCGGGTGCCGCGGGCAGGATTGTTGTTGGTCGTGGTCACGGTGCCGGAAGCGTACCGATCGGAAGATCCCGAAGACGTCGGGCCGACCCGGATGGCGGTTCGCCGTACCGCGCGAGCGCGACCGCGCCGGCCACCGCCAAGCCGAATCCCAATGCCGCCAACAGATCGTGTCCGGGTGCAGGACGATCGCCGAGCAACGTGATCCCGACCAGTCCGGGCAGGACGGTCTCCGCGACCACGACGGCCGCGGTCGTCGCCGTCACGCTGCCGCGCTGCACCGCCATCGCGTAGATCAGCAGACCCAGGATCCCGGCGAGGGCCATTGCGTACAGCGCCGGGTCGAGGAAGATCCGCCAGGGAGTTGACGGCGTTTGCAACATGCGGGCGCCGATGCCGGCCCCCCCGAACATCACGCCGGCGAGCGCGCCGAGCGACCACGCCTCGTGCCGCCCCAGACCCCTGCCGCGGCGGGCCATGACATATCCCAGTACGCCGACCAGCGCCACGCTGATGACGAGTAACCAGCGGTCGCCATCGCTGAGCTTCGTCGCGGTCTGGTTGGTGGCCGACAGCGCGAGCAGGGTGAGGCCCGCGGTGACGGCGACCAGCGCGACCCACTCGAGCACCATCGGGCGGGCGCCGAGCAGGAGGACGGCGAGCAGGGCGGTCACGGCGAGGCTGGACGCGACGATTGCCTGCACGGTGAACAACGGCAGGGTGTGCAAGGCGGCGAAGGACAGCCCGAAGCCGACGGCGTCGAGCAGCAGACCGGCGATGTAGGTCGAGGAGTGCAGCAGCCGGCGGACCAGGCGGGTGTCGAGCTCATCGGCCTGCCCGCCGCTGCGCGCGCCCACCGCCTGCAGGACAGTGGCCACGCCGTAGGCGATCGTCGAGGCGAACGCACCCAGCAGGCCCCAACTCACCCGTCCACGGTAGACGCCGCGCCGGTCGTGGCTCATCATCGCGGTAGGGTCGGGCGCCAAACGCCCAGAACCGGACGAAACCGTGCAGATCGATCCCCTGTGCCGGACTTCGGCAGGCGGGCACTCAAGCAGGACCTACGGCACTCCGATCACCGACGTAGAGGTGGACCATCGTCCACTCCAGAACTGGGGAGCACCGTGACCGTGACCGACTACGCGGAGATCGTGGCCGCGCTGCGGACGGTTCCGGGCGTCGCGGACGCCGACGTCGAGCCTGACGACGCGGGCGGCGGCCTCGGCCTGCTCCGTCTCGGCCTGTCGCCCGGTGTCGACGAGGTGCAGGTTGCTTCAAAAGTTGGCCGAATGCTGCGCGAGCGGTTCGGCCTCGGAGTCGACGCCGACCAGGTCCAGCTGATCGAGGACGCCACGTCACCGGATGTCCCGGTCAACGGCGGGCGCCGACCGATCATCTCCCGGATGCAGCTGGTGTCCTCCGGCCTCGACGTCACCGCCGCGGTGTCGCTGTCCTATCAGGAGGGCACGGTCCGCGGGGAGGCCACCGGCACCGCGACGCAGAGCGGCGTACAGCGGGCGGTCGCGACGGCTGCCCTGCGAGCGATCGAGCAGCTGATCGGATCCGCGGCGCGTTTCGAGCTCGAGCACGTCGAGGTCTCCCGCAGCGGCAACGACCGTACGGCGCTGGTGAGCGTCACGATGGTGAGCAGCACCGGCACCGACCGGCTGACCGGTTCGGCGGTCGTCCGCGAGGACGCCCGGCAGGCCGTCATCCGAGCCGCTCTGGACGCGGTCAACCGCCGGCTCGAGCCCTATCTCACCTGAGACGGGCCGCGGGCGGTTCCCTGCCGCCGATGGAACATCTCGGCTCGCCAGCCGGTTTCCCCTCATGCAACGCTTGATCTCGCAAGTGTGCGATCCGCGGATGACCGATGCCTGAGGTGACGACCGTGCCACTGCCCCCGCTGGTGGAGCCCGCTCCCGAGCTAACCCCGGAGGAGATCCGCCGCTACTCGCGGCACTTGATCATCCCGGACGTGGCGATGGACGGGCAGAAGAGGCTGAAGAACGCGCGCGTCCTGTGCGTCGGCGCGGGCGGCCTCGGCTCGCCCGCCCTGATGTATCTCGCGGCTGCCGGTGTCGGCACGCTCGGCATCGTCGACTTCGACGTCGTCGACGAGTCCAACCTGCAGCGCCAGGTCATCCACGGCCAGAGCGATGTCGGGCGGCCGAAGGCGGTCAGCGCGATGGAGTCGGTGCGTGAGATCAACCCGCTGGTCAACGTGATCCTGCACGAGGAGTGGCTCGACTCGGGCAACGTCATGGACATCTTCGCCGGCTACGACCTGATCGTCGACGGCACCGACAACTTCGCGACCCGTTACCTCGTCAATGACGCGTGCGTGCTGCTCGGCAAGCCGTACGTGTGGGGCTCGATCTACCGCTTCGACGGCCAGGCTTCGGTGTTCTGGTCGGAGCACGGCCCGTGCTACCGCTGCCTCTACCCGGAGCCGCCGCCGCCGGGCATGGTTCCGTCCTGCGCCGAGGGCGGCGTGCTCGGCGTACTGTGCGCGTCGATCGGGTCGATCCAGGTCAACGAGGCGATCAAGGTCCTGACCGGCATCGGTGAGCCGCTGGTCGGCCGGCTGATGATCTACGACGCGCTCGAGATGACCTACCGCTCGGTCAAGGTCCGCAAGGACCCGGAATGCCCGCTGTGCGGCAAGAACCCGACGATCACCGAGCTGATCGACTACGAGGCGTTCTGCGGCACGGTGTCGGACGAGGCTGCCGAAGCCGCCGCCGGGTCGACCATTACCGCGACCGAGCTGAAGGCGATGCAGGACGCGGGCGAGTCGATGTACCTCGTCGACGTCCGTGAGCCGGCCGAATGGGAGATCATCCGCATCCCCGGCGCTGTGCTGATCCCGAAGGGTGATCTGGCCGGCAAGCTCTCGGAGCTACCGCAGGACAAGCCGGTCATCGCCTACTGCAAGTCCGGCGTCCGGTCCGCGGAGTCACTGGCGTTGCTGAAGAACGCCGGCTTCCATGACGCGAAGCACTTGCAGGGCGGAGTGACCGCCTGGAGCACGCAGGTCTTGCACGACCAACCCCTGTACTAGTTCCGGCGTCAACCAGTCGTCGGGTGAGAACGCGACGGATCACTACCTGACCGGGTAGGAATCCAGCAAACTTCGGCGAGCATCAGGGCCCACCACTACGGGCTCGCGTTCGCCGGGTGGGGTCCCGACTGGCCGGCGCCCTACGGGTTCTTCGACGCCATCATCGACCCGCGCAAGATCCTCGCCGCGGGCAACAGCAACTACGGTGCATGCGCGGACCCGCGGATCACGACGCTGATCAAGAAGGCGCTCCGGCATCCGAAGCCCGCAGTCGAGTACGGCTATGGCAATCCGTCGACAAGCTGGTGAACAAAGACGCCTGCGACGCTCCGTTCGACTACGACAAGGCTGTAGACCTGTTCAGCAGCGATCTGACGAATGCCTACATCGAGCCCGAGTTCGGCATCGTCGACGTCCGCACCCTCGGCGTGGGTTGAGTCTGGCGTCGGCTGAGTCGGCTCACAGCCCGAGTTCGACTGCGATGTCGCGCACGGTGTTATCCAGCGGTCGCCAACGCAGGCCGGCCTTCGTCGCGTGCGAGAGGTCGGCGTGCATCGAGGGCCACCATTCCCGTGGCGCTGACAGTGGAAGGTCGTCGTTCGCCTCGGCGGACCAGGTGACGTCGGGGAGCTTGACGTCGAGTGCCGCGGCGATCGTGTTCAGCACCTCGGCGAACGTCGGCACCACCTGCGGCGCCGTCACGTTGTAGACATCGGTCACGCGCTGCGCGACGCGGTCGACCGTGAACGCGCCGAGGTCGCGGCCGTCGATGCACTGCAGCGGCTGGCCGGGGTCCGGCGCGACGAACGGCTTGCCTGCCGCGACCGCCTTCACCCAGTGATTGAAGCGCTCGGTGTGGTCATGCGGCCCGATGACGTAGCCGGGCCGGATCACGAGCAGCTGATCACCGGCGAGCTCTCTGGCCACCTGCTCGCACGCGACCTTCAACTCGCCGTACTTCTCGATGGTGAGCTCGTCGTCCCACGCCGGCTCGAGCACCTTCTGCCGTTCGGTGAAGTCGAGGGTGTCGATGTCCTCGCCGTACACGCTGATCGTCGAGATGAACGTGTAATGCCCGCGGCGGTCGCCGAGCGCCTCGAGCAGGCTGCGCACCTGCCTCGGCACATAGGCGTTGACGTCGATCGTTGCGTCCCACGAGCCGGTCGACGGTTCGCGTAGCTCCGCGAGATCCCCGTTTCGGTCGCCGGTGAGGTGGCCGGCTTCCGGGAACGCGGTCGGATCGCTGACGCCGCGGTTGTAGAGGGTGACGTCGTGCCCGTTGGCGATGGCGGCCGCCGCGATCTGCCGGCCGACCAGGCGGGTGCCACCGACGATGAGGATTCGCACGAGCCGACGTTAGCCTCCTAGCGTGACGCCGTTCACGCTCGCGGTCCTCGACGCCGTAGACAAGATCCCGGAAGGTCGCGTGCTGTCCTACAGCGACGTCGCGGAGCTGGTCGGCAAGGGCTCCGGGCGGGCGGTCGGGACAGTCATGGCGAGGTACGGCGGGGAAGTGCCGTGGCATCGCGTTTTGCGCAACGACGGATCGTGTGCAACGCACAAGTCGGAGCACCAGATGGAGCTGTTGCGCGAGGAGAACGTGCCGATGCGCGACGGCCGCGTCGACATGGCGCTCGCCCGCTGGGACGGGCGAGCAGTGAGGAGCAAGGCACGTGCCTGAGCTGATCGCACAGCCGATGATCATCGAGGCGGCGGGGCACCCGCCGAAGACGATCCGCGAGCACATCGGCCGGGTCGCGACCGGCGAGGACCGGATCAGTGTGGCCCACATGACCAGCCCCGGCGGCTGGGCCGAGCCGGGGCAGCGACCCGAGTTCGACGAGTTCACCGTCGTCCTGCGCGGCGCGATCGTCATCGAGTACGAGGGCGGCCAGTTGGACGTCGCGGCCGGCCAGGCCGCGCACACCAAGGCCGGCGAATGGGTCCGCTACTCGACCCCCGGCCCCGAGGGCGCCGACTACATCGCGGTCTGCCTGCCCGCCTTCGCTCCGGACATCGTGCACCGCGACGACTGATCAGCCGCGGCCGTCACACCGGCATGCTGTGATCGACGCCGTGCCGAGCGCTGTCACCTACCGCCTGGTGCGACCTCCGGTCGCACCCGTGCAGCCCCCTGCGCTCGATCCGTCACAGCGTGCGGTTGTCGAGCACGACCGGGGACCCCTGCTCGTCCTGGCCGGCCCGGGCACCGGCAAGACGACCACCCTGGTGGAGTCCGTCGTACGCCGGGTCGAGGAGGGTGCGTCGCAGGATCAGGTGCTCGTCCTGACCTTCAGCCGCAAGGCCGCGGACGAGCTGCGCGGACGGATCGCCACGCGGATCGGCGCGACCACGGCCGAGCCGGCGGCATCGACCTTTCACAGCTTCTGCTACGCGCTGCTGCGCGACTACGGCGGCACGGACTCGGGTCGGCTGCCGCGACTGCTGTCCGGCGCCGAGCGCGACCTGCGCGTGCATCAGCTGCTGGCCGGCAATGCCGAGGGCGAAGGCACCACCCGCTGGCCGGCCCGCTTCGCACCCGCCCTGCGGCTGCGGGGGTTCGCCCGTGAGGTCTCCGACCTGCTCGACCGTGCCCGCGAACGTGGTCTCGACGGGCCGGCTGTGCGCCGGCTCGGAGCGGAGCACGACCGACCCGAGTGGGTCGCTGCCGGCACGTTCATGGACGAATACCTCGACGTGCTCGCGATTCGCGAAGAGGTCGACTACGCCGGCCTGATCTCGCGCGCCATCGACCTGCTCGACACAGGTGCACGCGAGGTGTGCACGCGGTTCAGTGCCGTCTACGTCGATGAGTACCAGGACACCGACCCGTCGCAGGAGCAGCTGCTCGGGCGGATCGTAGGGGATGGGCGGCTGCTCGTCGTCGTCGGCGATCCCGACCAGTCCATCTACGGCTTCCGCGGTGCCGACGTCAGCGGGATCATCGACTTCCCCGACCGGTTCCGTAACGCGGACGAGACGCCAGCGCAGGTCATGACGCTCGGCGTGTGCCGGCGCTCGGGCCCGGACCTTGTCCGACTCTCGCGAACGGTGGCCGAGCGGATCCCGCTCGGTCGGCTGGGCAGCCAGCGCGCCGCGCATCGTGGGCTGCAGCCGGCCGGGCCGGTCAGCC
Source organism: Mycobacteriales bacterium (assembly GCA_035504215.1). Classification (NCBI taxonomy): domain Bacteria; kingdom Bacillati; phylum Actinomycetota; class Actinomycetes; order Mycobacteriales; species Mycobacteriales bacterium. Next base: position 40,412 of record DATJSI010000002.1, on the reverse strand, counting down.
TGATCCCGCCGGAGATCCGGTTGTATTCCTCCGTCGGAGCACAGGTCAGCGGCATCGCCGACCTGCTTCGTCGGGCGCACCTGATCGACGAGGTTCCGTGGTCGCAGATGGCCGTGCTCGTCCGGTCCGGTGCCCGCAGCATTCCGGTGGTGCGCCGCGCGCTGGTCGCTTCGGGCGTTCCCGTGTCGGTCGCTGCGGACGAGCTGCTGCTGTCGCGTGACCCTGCGGTCGCGCCTCTGCTGCGCGCGCTCGAGATCGTGGCGGATCGCAGCCGGCCGGCTCAGCTGCGACGCCGACGGCTCGATCCCGACGCGGTGCGCACCTTGCTGATGTCGCCGCTCGGCGGAGCGACGCCCGCGCAGCTGCGGGCCCTCGGTCGCCGGTTGCGCGTCCTCGCCCGCGCCGGTGGTGAAGCGGTCCGGCCGTCCGCGGTCCTCATCTGTGACCTGGTCGACGACCCGAAGGACCTCGACGCGGTCGAGGACTGGGTCGCCGCGCCGGTCCGCCGGCTGACCTCGCTGCTCGCTGAGGCCGAGCGGGTCGCGTCGGCCGGCGGGACACCTGCCGAGGTGCTGTGGGAGCTCTGGGACGGCTCCGACTGGGCCCGCCGGCTGTCAGCTGCGGCGCTGGCGCCGGACGCGACCGGGCGCGCCGCGGATCGCGACCTCGACGCCGTGCTCGCGCTGTTCGACACCGCCGCCCGGCTCGAGGACCGCCAGCCGCGAGCCACGGTCGGTGCGCTGCTCGAGGAGGTCGTGGCGCAGGACATCCCCGCGGCGCCGTACGAGGAGAAGGCCGGTGCTCCCGGCTCGGTCCGGCTGCTCACGGCGCACCGCGCCAAGGGCCTCGAGTGGGACTTCGTCGTCGTTGCGGACCTGCAGGAAGGAGTCTGGCCCGACCTGCGCCGGCGCGGCTCGTTGCTCGACGCAGATGCGCTGGACCGGTCCGGTCCGCGCGATCCCGCGTCATCGACGGCGCTGCTGGTCGATGAGCGTCGGCTGTTCTATGTCGCCGTCACGCGGGCCCGCCAGCGGCTGGTGTTGACCGCGACGTCGGGCACCGACGATCTCAGCGAGCGGCCGTCACGCTTCCTTGACGAGACCGGCCTCGAGGCGCCGCCGGTGCTTCCGGCGCAGACCAATGTGCTGTCGTCCGGCTCGCTCGTGGCCCGGCTGCGGCGTTGCCTGGAGGATCCCGGGAGCGACGATGCGCTTCGCCGCGAGGCGGCGAGATGCCTGGCCGAGCTCGCCGCAGCGGTCGACGACGACGGCGTCCCGCTGGTCCCGGCGGCCGCCCCGTCGAGCTGGTGGGGGCTGGCCGACCTCACCTCCGGTGCGGTCCCGGTCCGACCGGCTGACCGCCCCATCGACCTGTCCGGCTCGGCGGCGTCGGCGTTCACCCGCTGCCCGCGCGAGTGGTTCCTCGATCGCGAGGTGAAGGCGAAGGAGTCGACCTCCACGGCGCAGGGATTCGGGTCGATCGTCCACGCCCTCGCGGAGGCGGTCGTGGTCGGTGAGCTGCCGCCCGAGCTCGACGCCTTGCTTGCCCGGCTGGACGAGGTCTGGTCGCAGCTTCCGTACGACGCTCGCTGGCAGGCCGCGCGCGACCGGATCGAAGCCGAAGCGGCATTGACGCGGTTCCTCGCCTGGCATGAGCAGGACCCGCGGCGTTGCGTCGCCGCCGAGCAGGGATTCGACGTACCCATCGGGGACGACATCGTCATTCACGGGCGCGCGGACCGGATCGAGCTCGACGACGAGGGCCGCATGGTGGTCGTCGACCTGAAGACCGGCAAGCACGCTCCGCCCAAGGGCGAGGTTGCCACCGATCCGCAGCTCGGGGTCTACCAGCTCGCGGTGCGCGGCGGTGCTTTCGCGGACTGGTCCAGCACTCCTGGCGGTGCCGAGCTGTTGCAGCTGCGGGACGCGTTGCGGGGCGACGCGCGCGTCCAGCATCAGGATGCGCTGGAGCCCGGCGATGTGTGGGTCGAGGAGATGATCGGCGGGATCGCCGAGGGCATTCGCACCGAGACGTTCCCGGCCCGGCCGAGTGAGGCGTGCCGGCGCTGCCGGTTCAAGACCTCCTGCCCGGCGCAGGACGAGGGCGGGCAGGTCGTGACGTGACCGGCTGGCAGCCGGACGCGTCCGGCGATTACCTGCGCGAGCTGCTCGCGGTGGACTTCACCGCCGAGCAGCTGGCCTGCATCACCGCGCCGCTGACGCCGCAGCTCGTCACTGCCGGCGCCGGCTCCGGCAAGACGATGGTGATGGCCGCGCGGGTGGTGCACGCGGTTGCCTTCCACAAGGTGCCGCCCGCGCAGATCCTGGGGCTCACCTTCACCAACAAGGCGGCGGGCGAGCTGGCCGAGCGGGTGCGACGATGCCTGGCCCGGCTCCCGCGGCGTCTCGACCTGCCGCTCACCCACGACATCGACTCCTACGACGACGAGCCGACCGTTGCGACCTACCACTCGTACGCCGCCACACTGGTCCGCGACCATGCGTTGCGCATCGGGCGGGAGCCGGGGGCGACGCTCATGTCCGAGGCCGTGCAGTGGCAGCTCGCGATGCGGGTCGCGACCAGGGCGCCTGGCCCGTTCTCGCACCTGAACTGGACCACCGCCTACGTCGCGAACCTCGTCGTCGCACTCGCCGCCGACATGGCCGATCATCTGGCGTCCGCGGACGAGATCCGCAACCACGATGAGCGGGTGCGCAAAGAGATCGCCGCGATTCCGAAGACGGTCAAGGGTGCGCGGGACATCGTGGAGCACACCCTGGCCCGTGATGAGCTGCTCGGTCTCGTGGCGGCCTACGACGAGGAGAAGAGCCGGCTCGACCTGATCGACTTCGGCGACCAGGTCGCGCTCGCCTGCCGGATCGTCGAGGCGGCGCCCGAGGTGATCGCCCTCGAGCGGCAGCGGTTCTCCGTCGTCGTGCTCGACGAGTACCAGGACACCGGCGTCGCACAACGGATCCTGCTGAGCGCGCTGTTCGGCGACGGCCATCCTGTGACGGCGGTGGGTGACGCGAACCAGTCCATCTACGGATGGCGCGGGGCGTCGCTGAGCAACATCACCCGCTTCGACGAGCACTTCCCGACCCGCGCCGGCGATCAGCCCCGCGAGCGCCTCACCCTGGCTACCAGCTTCCGCTGCGACGGCCGGATTCTCGACGCGGCCAACCGGATCGCCGAGCCACTCGCGCAGGCGCTCGCCGAGCGCGGTGCCGTCGCCGACGGGCTGCGCCTGCGGCCGCGTCGTGGCGCTGCGGACGCGGGGGAGGTGGTCGTGAGCCGGCCGCTGACTGCACTCGATGAGGCGAACGGCTTGGCGGCCCGGATCGTTGCGGCGCACGCCGCCGGCACGCGGTACGGCGAGATCGCCGTCCTCGCGCGGCGGCGGATGGACTTTGCCCGACTGCATCGCGCGATGGTCGAGCGCGACATCCCGGTCGAGGTGGTCGGGCTCGGCGGCCTGCTCGCCATGCCCGAGGTCAGCGACATCGTCTCCGTACTGGCCCTGCTGCAGGACGTCACCGCGAACGCCGCCGCGGTGCGGCTGCTCACCGGTCCGCGGTGGCGGATCGGGGTGCGCGACCTCGCCGCGCTCGGTGCGCGCGCCGGCTACCTGGCCCGGCTGCGGCCGATCGGCCCGGTCGCCGAGCCCGCGACCAGCGCTGCCGAGCCGGCCGGCGGCGAGCCGAGGGCGAGCGACCCGAGCGCCGGCTCCGAGGTGGCCGACGAGCAGGCGGTTGCGGGACACCTCGAGGAGGCGCTCGAAGCCGCGACCGCCTCGGTGGACCCGGTCGAGGTGCCGTCGCTCCTCGAGGCCGCCGAGTCGCCGGGACCAGCCGCGCTGTCCGAGGAGGCTCGCGAGCGGCTGGCCCGGTTCGTGGGGGAGATCCGCCGGCTGCGGACGCTGGCCGGGCAGCCGATCGTCGACGTGATCGCGGAGGTCGTGCGTGGCAGCGGGCTGGAGGTCGAGATCGAGGCGGCCGACCCCGCGCTCGCACTCGCCCGCCTGGCCAACGTGCATTCCTTTCTCGACGTCGCGGCTCACTTCAGCGGGCTGGAAGGCGAGTCCGACCTTGGCGCCTTCCTTGCCTTCCTGCGCGCCGCGGCGGAGAACGAGGATGGCCTCGACGTCGCGTCCGGCTCGGACGCCGACACCGTCAAGCTCATGACCGTCCATGCCGCCAAGGGCCTCGAATGGGACGCGGTCGCGATCCCGGGCCTGGTTCATCGCGTCTTCCCGTCGGACCGCGGCCGGCGCGCGTGGACGACTGCCGCCCATGTCCTGCCGTTTCGCTGCCGCGGGGACTGGGTCGACTTGCCGAGCCTCACCGGCTACGCCACGCCGGACCTCGACGCCTTCAAGGATGCCTGCGGCGCGGACGCTGCCGCCGAGGAACGCCGGCTGGCGTATGTCGCGATGACGCGCGCCCGCCACCAGCTGTGGCTGTCCGGCTACGTCTGGAGCGAGACCCGGCGCGAGCGGATGACGCCATCGGTGTTCCTCGAAGAGGTGAGCTCGCTCGGCGCGCCGACGGTGCGCATCGACGACTGGTGCGAGGACCCCGACGAGGAAGCCGTCAACGAGCTGGTCGAAGCGTCGCGCGACGATGTGCCGTGGCCGGTCGCGCCCGACGCAGCCCGGCTCGAGCACCGCCGCGCCGCCGCGGCCATGGTCTCCTCAGCGGTCGTGACGAACCGGCCGGACCTGGCCGGCACGGCGTTGGTTACCGCCGAGGGCTGGCGCCGCGACGCTGACCTGCTGGTCGAGGAGATCCGCCGCCGCCGTCGTACGACGATCGACGTGGCGTTGCCGGCTCGGCTGACCACCAGCCAGGTGGTGGCGCTGGCGCAGGATCCGGACGCCTTCGCCGCCTCACTCGCCCGGCCGCTGCCGGCCCGACCGGTCGTGCAGGCCAAGCGCGGCTCGCGGTTCCACCGCTGGGTCGAAGCGCTCTATGGCGCCGCCCCCTTGCTCGAGCCGGACGACCTCCCGGGCGCCGAGGACGCCGACCTGTCCGACGCCGAGCTGGCCGAGCTGCAGGACCGGTTCCTCGCCGACGGCTGGGGCGAGCGGCGCCCGGTGGCGGTCGAGGCACGGTTCGAGACGGTCGTCGGCGGGCGGCTGGTGCGCGGTCGGATCGATGCGGTCTACCGCGACGAGGACGGCGGGTACGACGTCATCGACTACAAGACCGGCGCGGTGCCGAGGGACTTCGCGGCCGCTTCGCTGCAGCTCACGATCTACCGGCTGGCGTGGGCCGATCTCGCCGGCGTCGATCCGGAGTTGGTCCGGGCCGGGTTCCTCTACGTCCGTACCGGCGAGGTGAAGCGCCCGCAGCGGCTGCTCGACCGTGACCAGCTGGCGGCTCTGCTCACCGCCTGACACCGAACAGGCCCAGGACCGCGCGCCGCGGCGCTGCCGCGATCTCTAGGGTGGCGGGGTGGTGTCCGCCGTACCGACGTTGTCGCGCACGGCGATCGACCGCGCGGCGATCAGGCGGGACGACGACGCGTGGCTGGCGACGGCGTGGGAGCACGGCCGCCTGCTCGTTCTCGACGCCGAAGGCCACGTCTCGATCGACGACGCCGGGCCTTCGCTGGTCCTGGTCGAGCCGGGCGAGGTGGCCGGCGACCGGTTGCTGCTCGGCGTCGACGACGACGGGGTTGCGGTCTGGGGGACCTTGGGGGAGCTGCCACGCAAGCTGGGCGCCAGAGCGCTGGGGCTGCGGGAAGCCGGATCGGCACTGAGCGATCGTGACGCCGGCCTGCTCGTGACCCTGGTCGCCCTCACCAACTGGCATGCCACCCACACGCACTGTCCGCGCTGCGGCTCGCCGACCCGTGTGATCCAGGCCGGTTGGTCGCGCCGTTGCGATGTCGACGGGTCCCAGCACTTCCCGCGCACCGACCCGGCGGTCATCGTGCTGCTGCACGACGGCGCGGACCGCGCACTGCTCGGCCGGCAGCCGGTCTGGCCGGCCGGCCGGTACTCGACGATCGCGGGCTTCGTCGAGTCGGGGGAATCGGCCGAGGCGGCCGTTCATCGGGAGGTCTTCGAGGAGACCGGCGTGACGGTCGACGACGTGGTCTACCGCGCGAGCCAGCCGTGGCCGTTTCCAGCCTCACTGATGCTCGGCTTCGAGGCGCGGGTGGTCGGCGGCGAGGTGCGCTCGCTCGACGGCGAGCTCGAGGACGTGCGCTGGTTCACGCGGGAGGAGCTGGAGCGCGGCGAGGGCCGGATGCCGGGCTCGGCGTCGATCGCGCACTGGTTGATCACCGGGTGGCTGGAGCGCGGCTAGCGCGGCCCAGCACTGTTCACCTGCCCGAAACCCGCTGGGAGGAATGCTCCCCACCGCTCTAGGGTTGGCAACTGTTGTGCTTGCTCATCGCCTGAATCCCAAAGTCTCCGTGAGCATCGTCTTCGTCATGGCGATGTTCATGGCGATCATGGACATCACGATCGTCAACGTCGCCCTTCCGACGCTGGCGCGTGACTTCTCGGTCAACCCGGCGAACATCGACAGTGTCGTCGTCGGCTTCCTGGTCAGCCTCGCGGTGTTCATCCCCGCTTCGGGCTGGCTCGGTGACCGCTACGGGATGAAGCGGATCTTCCTGCTCGCACTCGCGATCTTCACCATCGCCTCCGCGCTCTGCGGGCTGTCCCAGAGCCTCGGCGAGCTGGTCGTGTTCCGGATCCTCCAGGGTGTCGGCGGCGGCATGCTCACCCCCGTCGGGATGGCCATGCTGTTCCGGACCTTCCCACCCGCCGAGCGGGTGCGGGCGTCACGGATCCTCGTCGTGCCCACCGCGTTCGCGCCGGCCCTCGGCCCGGTGCTCGGCGGCCTGCTGGTCACGGACGTGTCATGGCGGTGGGTCTTCTACGTCAACGTGCCGATCGGGCTGATCGCGTTCGTCTTCGGTCTGCTGTTCCTGCACGAGCACAGCGAGCCCGACGCGGGGCGGTTCGACGTCGGCGGCTTCGTCCTCGCCGGCGCGGGGCTCGCCTCGCTGATGTACGCGCTGTCCGAGGGTCCCGACCATGGCTGGGGATCGCCGCTGATCCTCGGCCTCGGCGCGGTCGGCGTGGTTCTGCTCGCCGCGCTCATCCGCTACGAGCTGCGGGTCAGCCAGCCGATGATCGATCTGCGGTTGGTGGGCAACCATCTGTTCCGTACGTCGACCGGGGTCATGTTCATCATGACCGCGGGTTTTCTCGGCAGCCTGTACCTCGTCGCACTGTTCTTCCAGGACGGTCTCGGCCTGTCCGCGCTCGGCTCCGGGCTCAGCACCTTCCCCGAAGCGCTCGGCGTCATGGCCGGCGCGCAGGTGGCGACCCGGCTCTACGCGAACTACGGACCGCGGCGGGTCATGGCCGGTGGCCTCACCGCGCTCGCGGTCGTGATCTCGTGCCTGACGCTCGTCGGCTTCTCGACCAACCTCTGGGTGATCCGGCTGGTGATGTTCGGCGTGGGTGTCGCGGCGTCCCATATCTTCGTGCCGTCGCAGGCCGCCGCCTTCGCCACCATCCCGCCGGCGGCGACCGGCCGGGCGTCGATGCTGTTCAACACCTCTCGCCAGCTGGGCGGTGCGCTCGGCGTCGCCCTGCTCACCACGGTCATCTCGACCGTCGGCGTCACGCACCTGGTAGGCGGGCATCCCGCGCCGAACCTGGCCGCGTTCCACTGGGCATTCGGTATCGCCGGAGTGATCGCGTTGCTTGCCGTGCCGCTCGCCTGGCAGATCAACGACCAGGACGCCGAGGCGACGATGAAGCCGCGGCGTCGCCCGGCCGCCGAGAGCACGGACGACGAGCTGGTCGCCGTACCCGGCTGATCCGACCGGTGAGCGGCTCTGCCGGCCGGTCAGCGACCCAGGCCCTTACGGCTGCGGTCGGTGAAGGACGGCGGCCCGGCGAACACCTGGGCGAGCGACATCCACTCCACGGCCGCCTCCCCTGTCATCCGGAGCGCGAGGTCGTCGGCCAGCCGGCGCTGGGTGACGAGCAGGCAGAAGTCCAGCGCCGGGCCCTCGATCCGGTCCGTGGCGCTCGGGTCGCCGCTGGTCCAGGGCTGCCCGCTCGGAAGCGTCAGCGCGACATGCACCGGGGTGTCGGGGGCGGTCCGGCCGTGGATCTCGTAGGAGAAGCCGCGGGTGAGGACGCCGAGATACGCGACGTGGCGGATCCGGTCGGTGGGTGGACGGTGCACGCCGAGCGCGTCGGCGACGTCCTGGCCGTGCGCCCAGGTTTCCATCAGTCGCGCGGTGGCGAACGACATCGGTGACATGGACGGGCCGTACCAGGGGGCTCGCGTCGACGGGTCGGCCGCTTCGAGCGTGTCGATCAGCAGCCGGCGCTCCTCCCGCCAGGCGAACAGCAGCGACTCTCCGAGGCGGCGGATCTGGCGCAGGTGATCGGCCATGAACCGCTGGGGATCGGCCAGTACGGCGTCGCGGTCGCGAGCGAAGGCCTCCGGGTTGTCCAGCGCGCGCCGGCCCTGCCGGTCGAAGAACCACAGGTGCCCGATCGTGTCGCCGACCGACCAGCCGACCGCGGGAGTTGGGGTCGCGGGCGCGTCGGGTCCGCCCGAGGCCACGACGTGGTCGAGGTCGTCGGACTCCGCCTTCAAATCGGCCAGCAGGGTGCGCAGATCACCGGCCACGGGCGGACGGTAGCAGGCGATAGGGCACGATCACCGGCGTGGCGGTGGTGACGAACGACGATGTGACGCTCTGGTGGGCCGCCGAGGGCGAAGGCGATCCTCCGCTGCTGCTGATCCAGGGACTCGGCTACACCGCGGACCTGTGGTTCCGCGTGCTCCCCGGGCTGTCCCGGGAGCGGCGCACGATCCGCTTCGACAACCGCGGCGTCGGTCGCAGCAGCGTGCCGCCCACGCCCTGGTCGATCGAGGAGATGGCAGCCGACGCCGCGAACGTCCTCGACGCGGCAGGGGTGCCCCGAGCGCATGTCTTCGGGGTCTCGCTCGGCGGGCTGGTCGCACAGGAGCTCACGCTGCGCCACCCGGAGCGGGTCGCTTCCCTCGTGCTCGGGTGCACGCATCCCGGTGGTAGCGAGGCGGTGCCCATGGACCCGGCAGCCGCGACCATGTTGATGGACCGGACGTCGAAGTCGGCCCGTGAGGCGGCCGAGGCCTCCGTGCCCTTCCTGTACGCCGAGGAGACTTCGCGCGACGAGATCGACGCCGACCTCACGGCTCGGCTGCGCTTTGCGTTGCGAGCCACGTCGTACTGGGGACAGCTGGACGCGATGCGGCAGTACGCCGGGACGCTGCCGCGGCTGCCCCAGATCACGGCCCGCACCTTGGTTCTGCACGGCACCGCCGACCGGCTCGTACAGCCGGCGAATGCAGAGCTGCTCGCTGCGGCCATTCCCGGGGCGCGGCTGGAGTGGCTGACGGGCGCCGGCCACCTGTTCTGGACCGACCGCACCGATCAGGCCATCGAGCTGATCAACGACTTCCTGTCAGGCGGTGACGGCCGCTAGCAGGTCCGGCAGCGACGGGTTGGTCATGACATTCCCGTTCGGGAGGCGGAGCGTGGGAACGGTCGCATTGCCGTGGTTGACCGAAAGGACGAACTGCTCGGCTTCCGGGTCGTGCTCGATGTTGACCTCGTCGAAGTCGACCCCGGCCCGCTCGAGACCACGCTTGAGCCGGACGCAGTAGCCGCACCACGTCGTGGTGTACATCGTGAGCCGCTCGTTCACCGATCGATCTCCTTGGTCGCTCCAGGTCTCCTTCCCTTCAACGCGCGGGTATGCACACCCCTTCCCGGCCGGAGGGTGAACTGTCCGCGGCGGCTGCGAGGATGGCCGGGTGCTGGCGGACCCGATCGACCTCGTGCTCGACGGCCTCGACGCGGAGCAGCGCGCGGCGGTCGAGGCGCCTCGCGGGCCGTTGTGCATTCTTGCCGGCGCGGGCACCGGCAAGACGAGGGCGATCACGCACCGGATCGCCTATCAGAGCCTGCGCGGGCTGGTCGCGCCGCAGCACGTGCTGGCGGTGACCTTCACGACCCGTGCCGCCGGCGAGCTGCGGGCCCGGCTGCGCGGCCTCGGAGTCGAAGGCGTGCAGGCCCGAACCTTCCACTCGGCGGCGCTGCGCCAGCTGCAGTACTTCTGGCCGCGGATCTCGGCCGGCCCGTTGCCCACCCTGGTCGAGAGCAAGCTCGCGACGATCCGGGCGGCGGCAGCGAGCTGCCGGCTGTCGGTGCCGGTTCCGGTGCAGCGCGACCTCGCCTCGGAGGTCGAGTGGGCGAAGGCCGCGCTGGTCGAGCCGGCCGACTACGCCGACGCGGCGCGGGCGGCCAACCGGCTGCCGCCGCTGGACGTGGAGGTCGTCGGGCAGGTCTTCGCGGCGTACGAACAGGTCAACACCGACCGCGGCCAGCTCGACTTCGAGGATCTGCTGCTGCTGACGGCAGGTGCGATCGAGGCCCATCCGACGATCGCCGCCGAGGTGCGCGACCGCTACCGGCACTTCACGGTGGACGAGTACCAGGACGTGAGCCCGCTGCAGCAGCGGCTGCTCGATGCGTGGCTCGGTGACCGGGTCGACGTGTGCGTGGTCGGCGACCCGAACCAGACGATCTACTCGTTCACCGGGGCGTCGCCGTCGTACCTCACGGGGTTCAGCGCGCGGTTCGAGGGCGCAACCGTCGTCCGGCTGGTCCGGGACTACCGGTCGACCAACCAGGTCGTGGCGCTGGCGAACCGGGTGATGCGCGGCGCGCGGCTGCAGGCGCAGGCCGGAGACGGCCCCGAGCCGAGCTTCGACTCCCACGACAGCGAGCCGGCGGAGGCGGCGGACGTTGCGCGGCGGATCGCCGGCCTGCGCCGCGGCGGTGTGCCGCTGGCCGAGATGGCGGTCTTGTTCCGGGTCAACGCGCAGTCCGAGATCTATGAGTCGGCGCTCACCGACGCAGGCATTCCGTACGTCGTGCGAGGCGGCCAGCGCTTCTTCGACCGGCCGGAGGTCCGGGAGGCGGTCGTGTTGCTCCGCGGGGCCTCACGTTCGGAGGCCGATCACGAGCTGCCGACGCTCGTGGCGACCGTCACGGATGTCCTGTCCTCGGCCGGGCTCAGCGACGACCCACCTGCCGCCGCCGGGGCGGCTCGTGACCGGTGGGAGTCGCTGCGGGCGATCGTCGGGCTGGCCGAGGAGCTCTCCGCCGCGGCACCGGGCGCCGGGCTGGCCGAGTTCGTCGCCGAGCTGGCCGCGCGGGCCGATGCCCAGCACGCCCCCGCGGTGGAAGGCGTCACGCTCGCGTCGCTGCACGCCGCCAAGGGTCTGGAGTGGGACGCGGTCTTCCTGGTCGGTCTCGTCGACGGGACGGTGCCGATCACCCACGCGACGACTCCCGACCAGGTCGAGGAGGAGCGCCGGCTGCTCTACGTCGGCATCACCCGGGCGCGCCGGCATCTCGGGCTGTCCTGGGCGCTGGCCCGGGCGGAGGGCGGCCGCCGGTCCCGCAAGCCGTCCCGGTTCCTCGACGGGATCCGCCCGGTCGTGCTGCTGCCGGATCGTGACCGAGCGCCGAAGGCGAAGCGCCAGCTCTCCGATGACCCAGTGGTCCAACGCCTGCGGGAGTGGCGGCTGGTCCGCTCGAGAGACGACGGCGTTCCGGCCTATGTCGTGTTCGACAACAAGACGATCGAAGAGATCGCCGCGCGGGCACCGGCCGACCGCGGCGAGCTGGCCGCCGTACCGGGTGTGGGCCCGAAGAAGCTCGACCAGTACGCCGACGAGGTGCTCGGGCTGCTCAACGGCGCCGGCCGGTAATCTCACCGCCCGTGGCCGCAGATCCGAGCGAGCTGCTCACGATCCTTGATCTCGAGCCGCTCGAGGTGAACATCTTCCGCGGCCGCTCGCCGGACGAGAACGTCCAGCGGGTCTTCGGCGGCCAGGTCGCCGCCCAGGCGTTGGTGGCGGCCGGCCGCACCGTTCCGGCCGATCGGTTCGTTCACTCGCTGCACGCCTATTTCCTGCGGCCGGGCGACCCCTCGATACCGATCGTCTACGAGGTGGACCGGATCAGGGACGGCCGCTCCTTCACGACCCGCCGGGTCGTCGCGGTCCAGCACGGCGAGGCGATCTTCCACCTCTCGGCGTCCTTCCAGGTCCACGAGGACGGGGTCGAGCACCAGGAGCCGATGCCCGAGGCGCCTGATCCCGAGTCGCTGCCGACGATGGAGGAGCGGCGGATCGAGGCGGGCATCGCGCCCTCACCTCGCTGGGAGCGGCAGTTCCCGATCGAGCTGCGCTACGTCGATGAACCGCCGTGGCTGGCCGGCAGCGTCGCGGCTCGCAAGAACCGCCAGCAGGTGTGGGTCCGCGCCAATGGCGAACTGCCGGACGACCCGCTGGTGCACGTCTGCGCGGCCACCTATGCGAGTGACCTCACGCTGCTCGACTCCGTGCTGCTGGCGAACGGGCTGACCTGGGACGACAACCGCAAGATCATGGTCGCGAGCCTTGACCATGCCATGTGGTTCCACCGGCCGTTCCGGGCCGATGACTGGCTGCTTTACGACCAGCAGTCGCCCTCGGCGTCGGGAGCGCGCGGCCTCGCGGCCGGGCGCCTGTTCACCCGGGACGGCCGGCACGTCGTCTCGGTTGTGCAGGAGGGTTTGCTCCGTGTTCGGTCAATTGAAATGAACTCGTGACCACGAACGGCCGATAAATGGATTGCATGACCAGGTGTGACGCTTTAAGGTCACGACTGCACGACATCCGTCATGCCCTGAGATCGGGTTTGAGTCGCAGAGGAGGTGGCCCGCGGTGGTGACCAGTATCAGCATCCCGCCGACGACCGCTGCTGCGGCGCTGCCGTGCCCGCGCATCGAAGCGTGGGACGCGAAGGTCCAGGGGACCCGTATGTCCTTCGTGGCACGGCTCCGGACCGTCGACGGCGTGCAGGGCGCGACGAACGGCGCCACGGGTGATTCGGCCTTCTGGGATCCGGTCTGATTGCAACTCAACCGGCAGACCAGAGGCCGCGGAACCCGTATAGGTTCCGCGGCCTTTCTGTTTCTTCAGGCAAGGAATCAAGTGACGACAACGACGACAGCCAACAGAACCGAACAGACCAACAACGAGGAGGTGGTACCGATGTCCGACGCATTCGACTGCGAGCTGCCCTGTCATCTCGTGGATCCCGATCTGTTCTTTGCCGAGTCTCCGGCCGACGTCGAGCGGGCTAAGGCGCTCTGCCTTGACTGCCCCGTACGTCGGTCCTGCCTGGCAGATGCACTGGATCGGCGCGAGCCGTGGGGTGTCTGGGGCGGCGAGCTGATCGTGTCCGGCGTGATCGTGGCGCGCAAGCGGCCGCGTGGACGCCCCCGCAAGCACGACGTGGTCGCGGCATGACCGTTGCGATCGCTCACAACTACTCGAGGAGTAACGAAATGTTGCAGCAACTGATGGTGGAAGCCATGGCCCGCGACCGAATGCGGGTCAGTGACGAGCGCGTACGCCGGGCGTACGTGCGACAGCTGGCGGTGGTCCGCCGCCGGCAGCGCCGGGTGGAGGCCGCGCGTCGGCACCTGGTGACCCTCTCGGCCCTCTGAGATGGCCGGGCCCGAACCGCCCCGCGAACCGAACTCGGTTCGCGGGGCGGTTCTCGTCTACCCATGCCAAACCCCCTTTTCGTGAAGCCGCGGCAGCGCCGCACGGCGCCGCGGCTCCGCCGCGCCGTGCTCGCTAGCCTCGGGCAGGTGACCGCGGCCGGATCGCTGGAGACGATGCGCGACCTCGCCGTCGACGTGCTCTGCGACGACTCGCTCGCCCACGTGGTCGATCTCGTTGCGTATGTCGACGGCGACTCGATCGTCACCGCCAATGCCTCCGGTGCCTCGCGGTTGTCGCGCGCCGACCTCGAGGCGCCGGCCGAGGTGATCCGCGGCCGGGACCCGGTCGCCACGCAGGACCCGCTCGCGTTCTCGACGCTCGCCGACGAGCTGGCCGATCCTTCGCCGCCGAACGAGCGCAACTCCTACCCGTGGGCCGCCGAGCGGCTCACGTCGCTGTTTGCGGCCCCTGCGGCGCCGGACCTTGCGGTCGTCCACACCGGGCGGCACTACTTTCCGGACCGCCGCGGCCACCGGGGCGAGCACGGTTCGCTGTCGGTGGTCCAGTCACGCGCGCCGCTGATCCTGTCTGGGCCCGATGTCATCGGCCGGGGCACGATCCCCGTCGCTGCGCGAGTGATCGACGTCGCCCCGACGCTGGCATGGCTGTCCGGCGTATCGCTCGCCACGCTCGGCGACATGGACGGTCAGGCGCTGGTCGACCTGCTGGTCCCTCGGCCGGACTCGAAGGTGGTCGGGTTGCTGTGGGACGGATGCAACGCCAACTCGCTGTATGCGCTGGCGGCATCGGGGGAGCTGCCTTCGGTGGCGCGACTGCTGAGCAACGGGTGCGCTCTCTCCGGCGGTGCGATTGCGGAGTTCCCGAGCGTCACCCTGGTGAACCACACCTGCGCGCTCACCGGCGTCGGCCCGGGCCGGCACGGCATTGTCAACAACGAGTACTTCGACCGGGCTGCGGGGCTGCAGCGGCTGACCAACGAGCCGCGGACCTGGCATCGCTGGGCGGAGTGGCTCTCGCCCGGCGTTCGCACGGTGTTCGAGCGGATCGACGCCCTGACTGCGTGTGTCAACGAGCCGGCGGACGCCGGTGCGTCGTACTCGACCTTCGATCTCGTCCGCGCGTCCGGTGACGACAACGGGGTGTCACCGAACGACTCGCGGTTGCCGTCCGCCCGCGACGACGCGCACGCCAGCCAGGAGTACGTCGGGTCCGACGGCGACTACGCGTGGTCGTCGTCGGTGGATGCCATCGGGCTCACCCAGATGCTCGATCTGTGGCCGTCCGCGAGCGAGGCGCCGCGGCTTACCTGGTGGAACACGCTGCTGACCGACACGGGTCATCATGCCGGCGGCCCGCACACGCCGATCGCGCACGCCTCGATGCGGGATGCCGACCGCCGGCTCGGTGTCTTCCTCGACCACCTCGAGCGGATCGGCGCACTCGAATCGACGACGTTCGTGCTGACCGCGGACCATGGGAGCGAGGGAGCTGACCCCGACTGCCGCGGCGACTGGGACGTGCCGCTGCGCGCGGCGGGGGTGCAGTTCCGCGACGAGGCCTTCGGCTTCATCTACCTCGGGGTCTGAGGGCCTCGGATGGAGTACGGTCGCGCGGACCCGCTGCCCATCACGTGCAACTCATTACAGGCAAGGAGCCTTCGTGGCGCGATTCGTCTATTGGATGAATGTCTCTCTCGACCTGTTCATCGAACGCTCGCCGTCTGCTGATTTCTCGGGCGACTGGCTGAGCATCGACGAAGGGCTGCACCGGGAGTTCAACGAGCGCGCAAGGCGATTGTCGATGATGGTCGAAGGGCGGCTCATGTATGACCAGATGAACCCGTTCTGGCCCGACGCCCGCCACGACCGGACGCTTCCCGACTACCTGCGGGAGTTCGGCGAGATCTGGACCGCCATGCCCAAGGTGCTCGTCTCTCGCACGCGCGCGACGGCGTCTCACAACACGACGGTTTTCGGTGGCGGCGATGCCCTCGATCGCCTCGCGGAGCTCCGGCGAACCGAAACCGGCGACATCGGAGTCGGCGGTGCCACGCTTGCCACCGCGCTGCTGCGGCGGGGCCTGCTCGATGAGTTGCTGCTGTTCTCCCATCCCGTGGTGCTGGGCACCGGTCGCCCGCTGTTCGACGAGCTCGACGAGCCACTACCGCTCGATCTGCTCGAGGAGAAGTCATTCGCGAGTGGCGTGAGCATGCACCGATACGCGGTGCGCACCCGCCCGGACGACTGAGTGACAGCGTTGACTGCCACGCTTACGGCAGGCCACGCGCTGACCCCGATCGGCCTCTCGGTACTCGACTCGTCACTTGCGCAGCGTGTACGCGTCGATCTGTGGCGGACCTTCAGCGGTGGCGGCGGTCGGGTGGCCGGACGCGACGATCACGGTGTTGCCGGCGACTGCCAGCGGCGCGTTCGTCGAGGTCGGTAGGTGCCGGGCGTAGACGACCTTGCCGGTACGACGACTCAGCGCGAGCAGCTTCCCGTCGTAGAGCGTCGTGAACATGAGGTTGTTCGACACCGTTGCTGCACCCACCGGCACCTGCTTCACCTTGGTGGTCCACTCCACCTTGCCGCTTGCGAGGTTGATCGCCACCAAGTCGCCCGACGTCGCGCCGGCGACCTTGGTGGGAACGGCCTGCGCCATGCTCGTGTACGTGAGCGGGATGTTGAGGGTCGCGACATACGCGCTGCCACCCGCGACGGCAAGGTCGGTCAGCACGCCGCCCAGCGAGCCGGGCGCGATCGTGTACGGCGTCTTGATCGTGATCTTGCGCTCGAGGGCGAGCAGCGAGTCGTTGACCGTTCCGTTCTGCTCACCGACCGGCGTCTTCCAGATCAGCGCTCCGGTGCCGGCATTGATCTCGTAGACACTGCCCATCTTGCCCGAGGCGATGATGACCGACTGACCGTTGACGGTCGTTGCGATCGGTGACGTCTGCAGGTCGTAGTCCTTGAAGTCGTTCGGAATCGCCTGGTAGTACCAGCGCAGCTTCCCGGTCGCGGCGTCGAGCCGAACATCGCTGTCGGTGTAGAGCAGCTTCGCCGGGTTCGCGATCGCCTCTGCCACGGTCTGATACGGGTTGCCGATCCCGTAGGTGACCGATCCGTCGGGGCTGACGAGCGGGGTCTCCCAAGCGCCGCCGGCGCCTAGCCCGAGCGCGCGTACGCCCTGCGCCGGGCCGGTGAGAGTGTTGAACTTCCACACCAGCTTGCCGGTCGACGCGTTCAGCGCCATCAACACGCCGCCCCCCGAGCCGGTGCCGTACTGGCTGGCGAGATAGACGCGACCGTCCGCCACCTGCGGCTGGATGCCGAACGTGCCCTGACCGCTGTTGAGCAGACCCGCGTTGACCCAGTCCGCTCGGCCGGTCGAGGCGTCCAGGGCGAACGCGGCTGTCGGCGTCAGGCCGTACACCTTGCCGTCCGACACGGCGACGCCGTTCGGTCCGGGGCCGCTCTTCTCGGGTTGGTTGCACCGGTACTCCCACAACGGCCGTCCGGTTGTGAGCGAGAGCGCGTAGACGTCCGAGGAGAGATCCTGGATGTAGACGACCCCACCTTGCACGATCGGGTTCGCGGCCAGTGCGCCGGACTGCTTCACGTTGGTCGCCGCCTTGCCGGTCAGCGTGAACGACCACGCGGGCACGAGCGAGGAGACGTTCGCCGACGTAATCGTGGAGCCCGGTGCAACCCGAGTGTTCGCGAGGTCGGCGTTCGGGTACGGCCAGGACCCGGCCGGTGTCTCGGCGTGCCCGGGCGATCCGGTCGAGCTCGACGGGGGGGTGACGACGGTGCACGCCGCCGCGGCCGGACCGGTGGCCGGGCTGCTGCCGCTGCTGCATCCTGCCGCCAGCATCGCCCCGGTGAGCAGCACGAGTACGCCGATCGTTGCCTGGCCGGTCGGGTTTCTCGTCATCGCAGGTGCCTCCTCGGGGGTCGTGCGGCCGAGCCGTTCCGTCCCCCCTTGCGCCGTCCTGCGTCCCATGGGCCAGGCCGGGAAGCAAAGCCTTCAGCGCTCACCTAAACTGATATCACACTGATATCGCCTCTCGCACGGGTGCCTCCGTATCGGCGGTTGTTCTGCGGCCATCCCGCATTGTGTCTCGAACTGTGGGAAGGGACCCGAGGACAAGTGCGGTCCTCCGGAGGTGTCCTGTGCGTCGTATGCGACTACTCGCGCTGGTGATTGCGGTGCCGACGATCGCCGCGCTCGCGATTCCGGCCATTGGCGCGACCGAGCATCCGGCGGAGAGGGCTCGCTCGGCGCCGGCCGCGCAGGCACCGGGCAAGACCGCCGTCTTCACACCCGCCGACAAGCAGGGCTTCGGCACGGCGTACGGCACGGCGAGCAAGGTCTGGTTCACCCTGCGCGCGGGCACCCTGTCCGACACGTACTACCCGAACCTCAGCACGCCGAGTGTCCGCTCGCTCCAGCTGGTGGTCACGGACGGCAGCCACTTCACCGATGTCGAGAACAGCGCGACGCATCATCGGATCCGGCTGCTGGACCGGCGCAGCCTCACCTATCAGCAGGTGGATACGGCCAAGTCCGGTGACTACCGGATCACGAAGACGTACGTGAGCGACCCCAAGCGCGCCACGGTGCTCGTGCGAGTGCACTTCACCTCGCTCACCGATCATCCCTACAAGGTGTACGTCGTGTACGAGCCTGCGCTGGGCAACGACGGCATGCACGACGCGGCGCGGACGGTTGGATCCTCGCTGGTGGCAAAGGCTTCCGGGGTGGCCAGCGCGATCCGCACGGCGCCGTCGCTGCGGGCGACGGACAACGGCTTCCTCGGCACGGCGAGCAGCGGACTGACGCAGCTCAAACGCCACCACTTGTTGACGAGTCACTTCGGCAGCGCGGGAAAGGGCGACGTCGTGCAGACGGCGCGCACCGCGCTCACCGGACGGCCAGGACATCGGTCCATGACGTTGGCGCTCGGCTTCGGCGCGTCCACTAGGTCTGCCCGGGCCACCGCAGGCGTCTCGCTGCGCAAGGGTTTCGGGTCGGCCAGAGCCGGATACGAAGCCGGCTGGCACCGGTTCCTGTCCTCGTTGAAGCCGGCGCCGGCCAGCGTGTCGTCGTACCGGACCCTGTATGACGTCTCGCTGATGGTGCTTGCTGCCGGCGAGGACAAGACCCATCGCGGCGCCTTCATCGCCTCGCCCACGATGCCGTGGGAGTGGGGTACGCCCAAGGGCACGGCGCCGAACCCGTCCGGGCCTTATCACCTCGTCTGGGCGCGCGACCTCTACCAGATCGCCACTGCGCTGCTGCTCGCCGGCGACCGCGGCGCGGCGCAACGGGCCGAACACTTCCTCTTCCATACCCAGCAGAAGGCCGACGGCCAGTTCCCGCAGAACTCGACGGTGACGGGGAAGCCGTTCTGGACCGGCCATCAGCTCGATGAGTGGTCGTTCCCGATCGTGTTGGCCTGGGAGCTCGGCGATCACGGTGCGGCCACCTGGGCGAAGGTCAAGAAAGCCGCCGACCAGATCGTGAAGGCCGGTCCGACCACTCAGCAGGAGCGGTGGGAGAACCAGAGCGGCTACAGCCCCGCCACGCTGGCCGCGGAGGTGGCCGGGCTGGTGTGCGCCGCTAGCATCGCGAAGGCCAACGGCCACGCCGGTGCCTCGGCCCACTACCTCGCGGTCGCGGACAAGTGGCGGTCACACATCGAGTCATGGACCGTCACCACGAACGGCCCGCTGTCGAAGCAGCCGTACTTCCTGCGCCTGACGAAGAACGGCAAGCCGAATACCGGCGTGAAGTATGCGATCGGCGACTCGGGGCCGAAGGCGGTCGACCAGCGCAAGGTTGTCGACCCATCGTTCCTCGAGCTGGTGCGGCTCGGGGTCCTGCCGTACAACGATCCGGACGTGCTGAGCACCCTTCCGGTCGTGGACCGCCAGCTCGAGGTGCAGACTCCGGAGGGCCCGATGTGGCATCGCTACAGCTACGACGGGTACGGCGAGACGCGCACCGGCAAACCCTGGGTGATTCAAGGCACCGGTACCCCGAAGACCTACGGCCGGCTGTGGCCACTGCTCTCCGGTGAGCGTGGCGAGTACGCGATCGCGGCCGGGCAGTCGGCAGCGCCGTACCTCAAGGCGATGGCCGGCGCGGCCGGTCAGGGGTACCTGCTGCCCGAGCAGGTGTGGGACGGCCGGCCGCCCACCGGCACCGACGGCCGACGGCTCGGAACGCCGACGATGTCGGCGATGCCGTTGCTGTGGACGCACGCGCAGTTCATCCGGCTGGCGTGGGACATGCAGGCCGGTCGGATTCTCGAGCAGCCGTCGGTCGTTGCTTGCCGCTATCTGAAGACGGACTGCACTCCTCAGTGACGTGATGCAAGGACCAACGCATCGATGGCGACGCGGTCGCCGTCCGGTGTCGTGACCGGCCGATGGACGCGTTCCGCCTTGTCGATCACCAGCTGCCCACCGATGTCGGCGACGATGTCCTCCGGGTCGAACAGGACGTCGGGATCCTGCGGGCCGCCGACGCCGGCGGTCAGGTTCGTGCTGTCGTGCCCCACGACGAGCAGCACGCCGTCGCGGGCGACGAGCTCGGCCGCAGATCCAATCACCAGGCTGCGGACCTCGGCCGAAAGATGCAGGTAGGAGATCACGACTGCGTCATAGCTGCCTGCCGGTAGTGGGTCGGTGGCGACGTCGACGACGGCGAAGTCGGTCCGCTCGCTGACGCCGGCCTGCTCCGCGAGCCGGCGGGCGCGGTCGATCGCGGTGGCCGAGAAGTCGATGCCGACTACCGACCAACCACGGGACGCCAGCCAGATCGCGTTGCGTCCCTCACCGCAGGCGACATCGAGCGCGTGCCCGGACGGTCGGTCGGCGAGCTCCGCGGCCACGAACCGGTTCGGCTCGGCTCCCCACACCAGATCGATCTCGGCGTACCGGGCGTTCCATTCGTCCGCGTTCACCGAACCTCCGTCCGACTACTCGGCGCCGTCCGGGCGGCGGCAACGCATCCCAGGTTCGCAGATCCGGTGGCCGCCGGTGAGTGGCGACGTCGTCAGCGGCCGAGGACCACCCCGCCGTTCGGCGAAAGAACCTGGCCGGTCATCCAGCCGCCGTCCGGGCCGAGCAACCAGGAGATCAGCGACGCGATCTCCTCGGGAAACCCCTCTCGACCGGTCAGTGTCTGGCCGGCTCGCTCGCGCCGGGACTCGTCGGTGAGTCGGCCGGCCCAGAACTCGGTGTCCGGGACGAAGCCGGGAGCGACGACGTTCGCCGTGCCTCCGTGGCGACCGAGATCTCGGGCGAGATCGAACATCCACGCGTGCAGCGCCGCTTTCATCGCGCCGTATGGACCGCCACCACTGCCGCGCAACGCCGCCACCGACGACAGCAGGACCACCCGGCCGCCCCCTTGCTCCAAGTCGTCTCGCAGTGCTTCGACCAGAAGCACGGCGCTGAGCACGTTCGAGTCGAACGCGACCTGCCAGTCGCGCCGCACATCGTCTAACTGACGCTCGTCGCCGTCCGACGACGGCGAAATGCCACCCGCCGCGGCCACGACACCTTTGCAACCGAGCCGGATGTCCTCGATCTTTGCCGCGACCAGCGCCGCGCCCGACTCGGTCGCGACGTCGGCTGCGAGGGTGTCGACCTGATCGCCGAGGTCATCGGCGATCAGCCGCAACGGCTCCTCTCGCCGGCCAACCGCGAGGATCGGCCAGCCATCCCTTGCGAGCCGCTCGACGGTCGCCCGCCCGATTCCTGATCCACCCCCGCTGACGACGATGACACCACCGGTATCGCTCACGCGCGGAATCTACCCCTGAATGCACCCGAGGAAGCTCGCAATTGCGGCGCCGGTGACGTCGCTGTCGTAGCAGATCGGCAGGTGCCCACACTGCGGTACGACGTCCGCCTCCGCGTGGGCAAGCGCTTGAACCGCGAGCTCGGCGGAGTCGTCCGACGTCCCATCGTGGTCCTCTGCGATGAAGCCGTCGACCGATACCACCGTGTGCATGACCACTGTGCTCATTCACCGACACCCGCCTGTCGCATTCTGATCTCGAGCAGCTTCTTGATCAGCGGTCGAGGGAGCGGCTCGTCGATCGGGAAGTGCAGCGAACCGGTGGTCTGCTCGTACTCGCGGGTCTCATCCGCGAGCTCACGAAAGACGGAGCCGCTGTGCGGCAGGTAGCTGAGATGGTTCTTGAAGGCCGCGAAGCCGGCGACGGTCTTCCCGTTCACCTTGAACGCCGGGCAACCGTACGAGATGGTCTGCTCGGCATCCGGGATCACCTCGAGGATGCGCGTGCGCACCTCATCGAGCGTCGACCGCTTCGGCTCCTCGACTCCGGCCAGGTAAGCATCGATCTCTGCCGCTGACATCGAACCTCCTCAACAACCGCGTCCTCGCCCACCGTAGGTGGGCAGCCGTGACACGGATCGCCTGGCCTACCGCCTAAGGCGGGTCGCGGACTCGCCGATGAGGGCGGGGTGACCTCTGCCGTCGTGTCGTTGCCGGCTCGATCGGCGCGATCGCGCTCATGTTCTTGATCGGGCAGAGTTAGCCTCGCCGTCCGGGAGTCCCGCGCGACCTACGGGGTCAACGCGAGGCGCAGTCCGAATCCGACCAGGACGGCGCCGGTGCAGCGGTCGAGCGCCTGCCGCAACCGCGGCTTGCGCATGCCGGCGACCAGGTGGTCGGCGAACCGGATGAGAACCACGAAATACAACCCGGTCAGCGCAACGAAGATCACCCCGAACAACAGCGTGACCGGTGCCACCGCTGCACCGTGCGGAACGAACGCCGGCAGGAAGGTCACGAAGAAGACGCCAACCTTCGGGTTGAGCAGGTCGGTCATGAGTCCCGCCAGATAGCCGGTCCCGATCACACTTCGACGTCGAGATTCGGTGCGGTCGATCTCTGCCGTCGCCCCGCGCGAGCGGAACGCCTGGATGCCGAGCAGGCACAGGTACGCCGCACCGGCGATCCGCAGAGCGGTGTAGCCGTCATGGCTCGCGCGCAGCAGCGCCGAGATCCCGAGTGCGGCGCAGCACGCCCACGTGGAGAGCCCGGTCAGTACTCCGAGCACCGTCCGCAACGCCTGCTGCCGCCCGCGCTGGAGCAGTGACCGGATGACGACCAGCGTGTCCGGCCCGGGCAGCAGCACGACCAGGGTGGCGGCGAGGGTGAACTCGGCGAGGGCAACGGTCACCCGACCAATATCACAAACCGCGACGCCGTGATCACCTGGGTTTCTGGGTCGGTCCGCGCGGCGGATAGCGTCCTCATGGCGACTCGCGGAGGGAGCCGGCATGCTCGATCTGACCCCGAGGCCCGAGGACCTCGAGCCGATCGAACGCGCCTCGGTCGACGAGTTGCGCGCGCTTCAGCTCGAGCGGCTGCAGTGGTCGCTCCATCACGCCTACGACAACGTTCCGCATTACCGGAGGGCCTTCGATGCCGCGGGCGTCCATCCCGAGGACTGCAGGGAGCTCGCCGACCTCGCGCGGTTCCCGCTCACCACCAAGGCCGACCTTCGCGAGAACTACCCCTACGGAATGTTCGCCGTGCCGCCGGGCGCCGTGCGCCGCATCCACGCCTCGAGCGGAACGACCGGCCGGCCGACCGTCGTCGGCTATACCGACAACGACATCCGCACCTGGGCTGCGGTGGTCGCGCGCTCGATCCGCGCCTCCGGTGGCCGGCCCGGCGACAAGGTGCACGTCGCCTACGGCTACGGCCTGTTCACCGGCGGACTCGGTGCGCACTACGGCGCAGAGGCGCTCGGTTGCACGGTGATCCCCGTCTCGGGCGGCATGACCGAGCGGCAGGTGCTTCTCATCCGGGACTTCCGTCCGGACGTCATCATGGTGACGCCGTCGTACATGCTTGCGATCGTCGACGAGCTCGAACGGCAGGGCATCGATCCGCGTGACACCTCGCTCAAGGTGGGCATCTTCGGCGCGGAGCCGTGGACGAACGACATGCGACTGGAGATCGAGCGGCGTCTCGACATGCATGCGGTCGACATCTACGGCCTGTCCGAGGTGATGGGGCCGGGGGTCGCGAACGAGTGCGTCGAGACCAAGGACGGCCTGCACATCTGGGAGGACCACTTCTACCCCGAGGTCATCGACCCGGAGAACGGCGCGGTGCTGCCCGACGGGCAAGAGGGCGAGCTGGTCTTCACCTCCCTGACCAAGGAAGCGATGCCCGTCGTCCGCTATCGCACGCGAGATCTCACGCGCCTGCTCCCGGGTACGGCGCGCACGATGCGGCGGATGGAGAAGATCACCGGCCGCACCGACGACATGATCATCCTGCGCGGCGTCAACGTGTTCCCGACCCAGATCGAGGAGCTCATCCTCCGGACGCCTGCCCTCTCACCGCACTTCCAATGCGTCCTACGACGGGAGGGTCGCATGGACGCGATGACGGTGCGGGTCGAGCGCCGCGCGGATCATTCCGCGGATGCGGCGCGGCTCGCCGGGGAGCAGCTGGCCGACACGGTGAAGTCGACGATCGGAGTGAGCCTCGACGTGGAGGTCGTCGAGCCCGACGGCGTCGAACGGTCGGTCGGCAAGATGCGGCGGATCGTCGACGAGCGTTGAGCCCCGCGAGTGCGGCCGGGCAGCCGGGCCGGCGACCCGCTACCTACGATGCGTGAGATGGCGTACGACCGGTTCGAGGGATCCGACCTGCGCTGGGGGGCTCGGCTGATCCCTACCGGCTCGCCGGTCGTGATGGCGATCGTCAACGCGACACCCGACTCGTTCTTCGATCGCGGTCGCGACTTCGGGACGGCAGCCGCCCTCAGCCGGGTCGCTCAGGTGGTGGACGAAGGCGCCGAGGTCATCGACATCGGCGGGGTCCGGGCCGGCCCCGGCGACGACGTGGACGCGGGCGAGGAGCTGCGTCGCGTGCTTCCCGTCGTCGAGGCAGCGCGCTCGCGCTTTCCCGATGCCGTGTTGAGTGTCGATACCTGGCGGGCGGAGGTCGCCGACGTGGTCTGCCGCGCAGGGGCCGACGTGATCAATGACGCGTGGGGAGGGGTCGACAAGGAGCTCTCGAGAGTGGCGGCGACGCACGGAGCGGGCCTGGTGTGTTCGCACGCCGGTGGGCGGGCGCCACGCACGCGTCCGCATCGGGTTTGGTACGACGACGTCGTCGCCGAGACGACGGCGTACCTGTGCCGCCTTGCCGACGACGCCGTGGCTGCCGGTGTCCGGCGGGACGGGATCGTCATCGACCCGGCGCACGACTTCGGCAAGAACAGCAGGCACTCGTTGCTGCTGACCAGGCATACCGACGCGCTGGTTGCGACCGGCTGGCCGGTGCTCATGTCCATGTCACGCAAGGACTTCGTCGGTGAGGTGCTCGACCTTCCGCCCGACGAACGGCTCGAAGGCACGCTCGCCGCGACCGCGGTTGCTGCCTGGCAGGGGGCGCGGGTCTTTCGCGCGCACGACGTGACCGCGACCCGGCGGGTCCTGCGGATGGTCGCGGCGATCCAGGGCGAGGTCGACCTCTCGGTTGGACGAAGAGGACTGGCGTGACGGTCGGCACCGTCGCGTTCTTGCCGGCCGCACCCGTGCTGGTCGCCGGGCTGGGTGGTTCGACCGCACATGACGGCGAGCTGCGCGCCGCTTGCCTGGCAGCGGCCCACTCGATCGTCGAGCCCGCACCGGCGGCCATCGTGGTGACGGCGGCGGTGCCGAGCGAGAGTCGTCCTGCCGGCAGCACCTGGGACTTCGGCGGCTTCGGCGTTCATCGCGACCTGCCGTCCGGCGCGGTAGCCCTGCCGTGGCCGCTCGGGATCGGCGCCTGGTGGCTCGAGGCGGCCGGCTGGACCGGCGAGTGCGTCTACGGCGGCGCCGATGCGCCGCCGCCGGCGCGGGACCGGTCGGTCAACGTGCTCGTGGTCGGTGACGGAAGCAGCCTGCGCAGCGAGCGGTCGTCCGACCACGTGGACGAGCGTGCTGATCGCTTCGATGCCGAGGTCGCGCGCTGCCTTGCAACCGGCGATGTCCGCGGCCTGCTCACGTTGGACGGCGAGGTGGGCGATGCGGTCGGGTGCTCGGGCTGGCCCGCATGGCACTGGCTCGGGCGCACCCTCGCCGGGACGACCGTGCGCGACGCGCGACTGCTCGCCGACCAGGCGCCGTACGGCGTGCGCTACCTCGTGGCGGTGTGGCACGTCGATGGCTGACCGCCGCGGTCCGGCCGGGCCCCCGACCGATCCGGGCCGATCCGGGCCGATCAGGGTGACAATGGCGGGGTGAACCACGAGCACGACCTGATCGACACCGCCGAGATGTACCTGCGCACGGTGTTCGAGCTCGAGGAAGAAGGCGTCGTGCCGCTTCGCGCACGGATCGCCGAGCGGCTCGACCAGAGTGTTCCGACCGTCTCGCAGACGGTGGCCCGGATGGAGCGCGACGGCCTGCTCACGGTGACGGCCGACCGCCGGATCGAGCTCACGCCGATCGGTCGTTCGGCGGCCATTCGCGTGATGCGCAAGCACCGGCTCGCCGAGTGCCTGCTGGTCGACATCATCGGCCTGGACTGGCAGCTGGTGCACGACGAGGCATGCCGTTGGGAGCACGTGATGAGCGAGACGGTGGAACGGAGGTTGCTCGAGATCCTCGGTCATCCGACCGAGTCCCCGTACGGCAATCCGATCCCCGGTCTCGACGAGCTCGGTGACGTCGGTGGCGAGAACTTCCTCGGTGGTCTGGTTGCGCTGACCGACGTGCCTGCGGCGACCACGAGCGTGGTGGTCCGCCGGATCGGGGAACCGATCCAGTCCGACACCAAGCTGCTCACCCGGCTGCGCAAGGCCGGCTTCCGGCCGAACACCAGCGTTCCGGTCGGTCGCAAGGATGGCCGCGTGCTGATCGGGCAGGGCACCCGAGCCGTCGAGCTCGACGACGCCACCGCCGCGCACGTGTTCGTGACTGCCACCGGTTGACGGCGCCGACGGCGAACACTCCTCTGCCGAGGGCAGAACGCCTCCCGTCCGTGCGTAGTCGTGCGCAAGGCTGGCCGGCGTGAAGGTGCTGGTACTCGGCGGGACCAGGTTCGTCGGCCGCGCTCTCGTCACGGACGCGCTTGCCCGCGGTGACGACGTGACCGTGGTCAGCCGCGGTGACAGCGGGCCGCCGCCGGACGGGGCCGGCTGGGTGCGCGGCGAGCGGACGGAGCCGGAGACCCTGCGGTCGCTGACCTCGGACCGGTGGGACGCGGTCGTCGACACCTGGGACGGCGACCCGGCGGCGGTCGAGCAGTCCGCGGCGGCGCTTGCGAATCGCGCTTCCTGGTACGGCTACGTGTCGAGCCGCTCGGTCTACCGCTGGCCGTTCGAGCCGGGAAGCGACGAGTCCGCACCGGTCGTCGAGGCCGAGCCCGAGGGCGGCTATCCGGCGTACAAGCGCGGCGGGGAGCTCGCCGTCCTCAGGCACTTCGCGGGCCGGTCGATGCTCGCCCGCGCCGGCTTGATCCTCGGTCCGCACGAGGACGCGGGCCGCCTGACCTGGTGGCTGCAGCGAGCCGCGCAGGGTGGCTGCCTGGTCGCGCCCGAGCCGGCCGAGCGGGTGATGCAGCTGGTTGATGCGCGCGATCTCGCGGCGTTCATCCTCGGCGGCGCCCACGCCGGCGTTGCCGGCGCGTTCAACGTCGTGTGCCCGCGCGCGGCCGCCTTCACGACCCGTCGCCTGGTCGAGGCGTGCGCCGAGGTCACCGGTGCGGGGGCGGAGCCGGTGTGGGTGCCCGAGCGCGTCCTGCGCCGCGCCGGGGTGGCCGAGTGGGACGACCTGCCGGGTTGGATCCCCGAGGACAGCGAAGGCGCCGGCATGCATGACTGCGATGTCTCTGCCGCGCTCGCTCATGGGCTCACCTGGCGGCCGCTCGAGCAAACCGTCGCCGACACCTGGGCCTGGATGCAGACGCTGCCGCCAAGGGCGCGTCGGCCGCTGCGGCCCGGCCTGCCGCGCCGCGGTCTCAGCGCCGAGCAGGAGCAGGCGATCTGGTGGCTGATGGCAAATCCCCGTAACCGTTCCTGAGGCGTGCGGCGCAACCGGGTGAGGTCGGACTACCTCCGCATTTGAGGGCGCAGTCCTCTGCGTTCGTGGGTCTCGCGACGCCGACCTATCGGGTAGCGACGACCGAGGAGGTGTTCGATGAACACGCCGCTTCCAGCTTCCGGCTCCCGTCCCATGCGCGGCCTCCGCCGTTTCCGCGGGTTCGCCCCCGGCCTCGTGCTGGCGGCCGCCGGCGCCTGCAGCGTCGGTGCACTCAGCGGCGTCTCTGGCGCGGCGACGAACCCGGCCACGACCGGCAGTGCGGTGCAGCTGCAGGAAGGCGTCGGCGCGACCACCTGCTTGTCGATGGGGTCACCCGAGGCGCCCGGCGACGGGATCGCCTGTGACCGGATCGACGACCTCGGCGGCGCCAGCGACCAGGCGCCGGGTGATGCTCCGACCGCCACGACGATCACGCTCACCAACGTCGGCACGATCGGTACGTCGTCCGCGGCCGTTCAGGCCGGTGTCTGCTCTGCTGCTGCGGCCCGCGACGACGGCGGCTACGCCGGCACCGACCTCGCCGGATTCTGCGGCCGGGTCGATGTGACGATCGCGAACGCCACCCCCGGCGCGCACTACCGCTGCTTGTTCCCGGTCCGCACGACGGCCATATGCCCCGCGCCCGACGCCGATGGCACGCTGGCAACCCTGTCGGGGTCGCGACTGACCGGTCCCGGGATGTCCGCCCTCGCGGCCGGCGGGACGGCGACGTACGTCATCACGGTCGGTCCGGATCCGTCACAGACGAACGCCGACCAAGGATTGACCGCGACGCTGCCGCTCACGTGGACGATCAGCCAGTAGCTGGTCCCCCGCCGACGCCGCAGGCGACGAGACCGTCGGCCGACGCGTCGTCGGGTGGGATGACGATCTCGTACTGCACGACGGTGCCTCGGCGGCTCTGGTGAACGACCTCGGCGTTGATCGTCTTGAGCAGCCGCGGCACTGCCGTGTTCTCGGTCGTGACCGCGGCCGTGAAGTGGGTGACACCCACCGCACGGGCCCGTCGCCCGAGCAACTGCATCAGCGCCGTACCGACCCCGCGACCGTGCCAGTCGTCCACGACCGCGATCGCGACCTCGGCGGCGTCTGGACGCGAGTGCAGCCGGACGAAGCGCGCGACCCCGAGCCCGCGTCCCTCGCGGGTGAGGGCGGCCAGCGCCTCGTGATCGTGGTGGTCGATCTCGGTCAGGTACCGGATCTCGGCTCGGCTCAGCCGCTTCTTCGGCCCGTGGAAGCGCCGGATTCTCGACTCGAGTCCGAGGCCCGCGAACACCTCGGTGACGATCTCCCGGTCACGCAACGTGAGCGGCCGGATGGTGATGCGATGCTCGCTCGGCAGCCGTAGCGCGTGCACCTCGTTGCGCAGCGCTTCCGCTCGCTGCCTGGCGATGTCCAGGTGAATGTGTGAGTTGTGCATGGCCTTGCGACCGACCCTTTCCTACCGACGCGGCTCGTTGCGCGTCACAGCTCCGACAGACCTTGTTCAGCACGGATGCCGGCCCGGTCGCAGGTCGGCACTCTTCATGCCACGCCGGCGGAGGTGGCGCGGTTCAGCCCGCGCGTAACGCCTCAGTAACGAGATCGTGTACTAGGCGCCGACGGCGTGAACCCCGCCGTCGACATGGACGACCGAGCCGGTCGTCGCCGGGAACCAGTCGGAGAGCAAGGCGACACACGCACGCGCCGCCGGGGTGGTGTCGGAGACGTCCCAGCCGAGCGGCGCGCGCTCCTTCCAGACCTGGTCGAACTCGTCGAATCCGGGAATCGACTTGGCGGCCATCGTGCGCAGCGGTCCGGCCGCGACCAGGTTGACCCGCACGGCCCGCGGTCCGAGCTCACGGGCCAGGTAACGGGTGGCGGACTCGAGCCCCGCTTTCGCCACGCCCATCCAGTCGTACGCCGGCCAGGCGCGGGTCGCGTCGAAGTCGAGCCCGACCAGGGAGCCACCGCTCGGCATCAAGGGCAGCGCTGCGCGGGCGAGCGAGACCAGCGAGTATGTCGAGATGTGCATCGCCGTCGAGACGTCGTCCCACGGTGCAGTGAAGAAGCCGCCGCCGAGCGCCGTCGGCGGCGCGAACCCGATCGCGTGCAGAACGCCGTCGAGCGCTTCGGCGTGGTCCCCGATCGCCGCGGCCAGGCCCTCGAGCTCGCTCTCGCTCGTGACGTCCAGCGGAACGACGGGTGCGGGTTGGGGGAGTCGCTGCGCGATCCGGGTGGTCAGCGACAGGCTGCGCCCGACGCCGGTGAGGATGACCGATGCCCCCTCGACCTGGGCGATCTCCGCGACCTTGTAGGCGATCGAGGCGTTGGTCAGTACGCCGGTGACGAGGATCGTCTTGCCGTCAAGCAGTCCCATCAATGCCCCATTCCCAACCCACCGTCGACGGGGATGACCGCACCCGTGACGTACGACGCGTCGTCGCTGACCAAGAATGCCGCGACGGCGGCGACCTCGTCGACGCTCGCGATCCGCTTCAGCGGCGTGCGGGAGATGATGTCGTCGCGTTGGCTGTCCGTGAGCACGGTGGTCATCCCGGTGTCGACCAGCCCGGGCGCGAGCACGTTCGCGGTGATCCCGCGCGCGGCGTACTCCCGGGCAACCGAGCGGGCCAGCCCGATCAGACCGGCCTTGGACGCCGCGTAGTTGACCTGGCCGGCCGAGCCGAGCATTCCGGACACGCTCGACACGAACAGCAGCCGGCCGTACCTCGCCTTGGCCATTGCCGGGATCACGGCCCGGGTCGCCGCCCACGCGCCGCGCAGGTTGGTGTCGATGACGTCGTCCCAGTCCTGGTCCGGCATCCGCATCAGCAGTCCGTCGCGAGTGATGCCGGCGTTGGCGACCAGCACCTCGACCGGGCCCTGCTCGGCGGCGACCGCGTCGACGGCCTCCTTCACCGACGCCGGGTCGGCCACGTCACATTTGACGCCGTACAACCCGTCCGGTGCGCCGCTCGAGTGATGCGTGACGGCCACCCGGTGGCCGGCGGCGGTCAGCCGTCGGGCGATGCCGAGGCCGATGCCGTGGTTGCCACCCGTGACCAGGACCGATCGCCCGGTGGCCTCGGTCATAGCGGGATGTTTCCGTGGCTTCCGCGTCGGGACGGTTCGGCGGCGAGCACGGCGCTCACCATGCTGCGGGTCTCATCCGGTTCGATCATCTGGTCGACCAGGCCGAGTTCGACGGCGCGGTTCACACCACCCGACTCGACCTCGTGCGCGGCGGCCAGCGCGTTCTCCAGGCTCGAGCGCTCGTGCTCCGGGGCTTCGGCGAGCTGGCGGCGCTTGAGCACGCGGACCGCCGCCACGGAGCCCATCACCGCGATCTCGGCGCCCGGCCAGGCGAACACCTTTGTCGCGTCGAGCGCTCGCGAGTTCATCGCGATGTATGCGCCACCGTAGGCCTTGCGGGTGACGACCGTGACCCGTGGCACGGTCGCCTCGGCGAACGCATGCAGCAGCTTCGCGCCGCGGCGGACGACGCCGTCCCACTCCTGCTGGACGCCCGGGAGGTAGCCCGGCACGTCGACCAGCACGACGAGCGGTACGCCGAAGGAGTCGCACATCCGCACGAAGCGGGCGGCCTTCTCGGCGCTGGTGGAGTCCAGGCAGCCGCCGAGCCGCATCGGGTTGTTCGCCAGGACGCCGACGCTGCCGCCGCCGATCCGGCCGAGTGTGGTCACGATGTTCGGGGCCCACTTCGCGTGCAGCTCGACGCCGGGCTCGTCCAGCAACCGGTTGACCAGGGGGTGGACGTCGTACGCGCGTCGGGCCGACTCCGGCAGCAGCTCGCCGAACGCACGGTCCTCGCTCGGGGTCACCTGTCGCCGGTCGACCAGGAGGCCGACGATGTCCGACGCCGACTTCAGCGCGTCCAGATCGCTGTCGGCCACCACGTGGACGACGCCGCTGCGGCGGCCGTGCGGCTCAGGGCCGCCGAGTCGTGCCATGTCGACGTCCTCGCCGGTGACGCTGCGCACGACGTCGGGACCGGTGACGAACACCCGACCGGCCGGTCCGAGGATGACGATGTCGGTCAGCGCGGGGCCGTATGCCGCACCGCCCGCGGCCGGGCCGAGCACGACCGAGATCTGCGGGATGTGCCCGGACGCGCGCGTCATCGCGGCGAAGACCCGGCCGACGCCGTTCAGCGATGCCACGCCCTCGGCGAGCCGGGCGCCGCCGGACTGCCAGATGCCGACGATCGCGGCCTTGTGCCGCATCGCCGTCTCATAGGCCTCGACGATCGCCTCGCACCCTTCCGAGCCCATCGCGCCACCTTGCAGCGCAGGGTCGTTGGCGAACGCGACGGTGGGATGCCCGTGCATCTCGCCGATCGCGGTGACGACGCCGGTGCCGGGCTCGCCGTGCAGGACGAGCATCGACTCGGTGCCGAGCAGCTCGGCCAGCCGCTGCCTCGGGTCGCGGTCGACCTCGCCGTCGACGGTCGTCTTGGTCACCTGGATCGGAGGACTCTCGAGCAAAGACATCACGCCTCCGTAAAGGCCAGGGCGACATCGTGTCCGCCGAAGCCGAACGAGTTGGACAGTGCCGCCCTCCCGGCCGGCAGGTCGCGCGTGGTGACCCGTACCAGGTCGAGCCCGACGTCGTCGTCGGGGTCGTCGAGGTTGCGGATCGCCGGGACCTTGTGGTCGCGCAGGGTCAGGCAGGTGATCGCCGCCTCGAGCGCACCCGCTGCACCGAGCAGGTGGCCCGTGCAGGACTTCGTCGCCGTGACCGAGATCGCGTCGGTGTGCGCGCCGAAGGCTCGGCGCATCGCGATCGCCTCGGCGATGTCCCCGGTCGGGGTCGAGGTGGCGTGCGCGTTGAGGTGCCCGACATCGTTCGGCGCGAGGCCCGCATCCTTCATCGCCGCGGCCATCGCCGTACCCGCGCCCACGCCTTCGGGGTCCGGCGCCGCGATGTGGTGTGCGTCGCTGGCCATGCCCGCTCCGGCGAGTACGGCGTAGATCCGCGCGCCACGGGCTTCGGCGTGTTCGCGCGTTTCGAGCACGAGCGCCGCCGCGCCCTCGCCGAGCACGAAGCCATCGCGCTGCTTGTCGAACGGCCGCGAGGCGCCCTTGGGGTCCTCATGCCGCGCGGACAGCGCCCGCATGGCGGCGAACGCGGCCAGTGGAAGCGCGTGGATCACTGCTTCCGAGCCGCCGCACAGCACGACGTCGGCACGACCCGCCCGGATCATCTCCAGGCCGTCCGCGATCGCCTCCGAGCCGGATGCGCAGGCCGACACCGGCGCGTGTGCACCGGCGCGGGCGTTCAGCTCCAGCGCGACCGCCGCGACCGCGCCGTTCGGCATGATCATCGGCACCGTGAACGGCGACACCCGCCGGGCGCCGCGGCTGTTGAGGATGTCGTACTGCTCGAGGACCGTGATCAGCCCACCGATCCCGCTCGAGAACACCGCCCCCAGCCGCTCGGGCTCGACCTCCGGGCCGCCGGCGTCGCTCCACGCTTCGCGGGCGGCGATCAGGGCGAACTGCTGGTTGCGGTCGAGGCTGCGCAGCCGCGCGGGCGGCAGCACCGAGGCCGGCTCGACCGCGGCCGGAGCCGCGAGCCGGACCGGCAGCTCGGCGGCCCATTCCTCCTCGAGCACGGTGGTGCCGGATGCGCCGGCCAGGACGCCGCGCCAGGTCGACTCCATGTCGCCACCCAGCGGAGTGGTCGCACCGATTCCGGTGATCACGACCTCGCGAGTGCTCACGTGATTCTCTCCTGGTTGTCTGCGGTTGGCCGGCGGGCACAGTCCACCGGTTTTGACTCGCTCTGGCGGTGCGCGGTTACGCCGCCACGCCCGCCTTGGCGAGGAAGTCCACGACATCGCCGACGGTCTTGAGCTTGCTCAGCTCCGAGTCGGGGATCGAGACGTTGAAGCGGTCCTCGGCCATCGTGGCGATCTCGACCATCGACAGCGAGTCGATGTCGAGGTCGTTGGTGAACGACGCGGCGGGGACGACGCGGTCGGCAGGGATGCCGGTGGCTTCCTGAACGATCTCGCCGAGGGCGGTGAGGATGTCCTGGTCTGACATGAGGTTTCTCTCTCCTGTTGTGATGGGTTGGGTCAGGGAACGGTGATGATCTGTCCGGCCCAGGTCAGGCCGGACCCGAATGCGAGGGTCAGCGCGAGGTCGCCCGTGCTCACTGCCCCTTCGCGGCGCAGCCGCGACAGCGCGAGCGGGACCGACGCGGCAGAGGTGTTGCCGGCCTCGGCGATGTCCTGAGCGACGACGGCATCGGTGGCGCCGATCTGGCGGACCAGCGCGTTGATGATCCGCAGGTTCGCCTGGTGGGGAATGATCGCGGCCAGGTCGGCGGGCTCGACGCCGGCGGCCGCGCAGATCGCGAGCGCCACGTCGCCGAGTTTGGTCGTCGCCCAGCGGAAGACGGCCGGCCCGTCCAGCCGCAGCCGGTCGGACTCCGACATGTCGATCAGCCGGGCCGCACTTCCATCGCTGCCGAAGACGACCGGCCCGATGCCGGGGGTGTCCGAGGGCCCGATCACGACCGCGCCCGCGCCATCGCCGAACAGGATCGCGGAGGACCGGTCGGTCCAGTCGATCCAGTTGCTGAGCTTCTCCGAGCCGACGACGAGTGCGTAGTCCACGGAGCCGAGCCGGACGGCGTCGGACGCCGTCGCCAGCGCATAGCAGAACCCTGCGCAGGCCGCGTTGAGGTCGAAGGCGCCCGCGCCGGCCGCGCCGATCGCGGTGGCAACCTGTGCCGACCCGCCGGGAATCGGCTGCAGCATCGAGCAGGTGGCGAGGATGACCATGCCGATCTGCGTCGGGTCGACTCCGGAGTCGGCGAGAGCCTTTCGCGACGCCTCGACCGCCATCGTCACGGGCGTCTCTTCGTCGGCGGCGATGCAGCGGCTCACGATGCCGGTCCGCTGCCGGATCCACTCGTCGTTGGTCTCGAGGGTGTCGGGCAGGTCGTCGTTGGTCATGATCCGCGCCGGGCGGTGCTCACCCAGGCCGATGATCCGGCTGTGCCGGGGGCTGGCCGGCTCCTTCATCGCCACCTCCCGGCTCATCGGGTGCCTGCCACGTCGACCAGCTCGGTGCCGTGCTCGTCGATCAGCGCTCGGGCGGCGTCGAGGTCCGCCGGTGAGCGCAGGGCGAGGGTCGTGACGCCCGGCAGGTCACGCTTGAGCAAGGCGGTGAGCGTGCCGGCGGGCGCAACCTCGATCGCCGCGGTCACGCCGAGGTCGCCGAGAGTCCTCATGCACAAGTCCCACCGCACCGGGAGACACACCTGAGTGACCAGCCGTTCCAGCAGCTCGGCACCTGAGCCGACCACCGAGCCGTCGGAGTTGGTGAGGACCGCCGAGTGTGGGTCGGCCGGGTCGAGCCCGGCCGCCGCATCGGCAATCGCGCTGCGTGCCGGTGCCATGAGGTCGGTGTGGAAGGCACCGGCAACGGCCAGCGGCCGGAGCCGGGCGCCGGCCGGCGGATCCACGGCGAGCCGGTCGAGCGCCTCGATCGTGCCGGCCGCGACGATCTGGCCCTTGGCGTTGTAGTTCGCCGGTTGCGCGCCGGCGGCGGCGATCGCGGCCGTGACGTCGTCGGCCTCGCCGCCGAGCAGCGCGGTCATGCCGCCGCGCGGCGCCGCCGACGCCTTGGCCATGGCGGCGCCCCGGGTGGCAACCAGCCGCATTGCCTCGACGTCCGTGAGCACACCGGCCAGGGCTGCGGTCGCAAACTCACCCACGCTGTGGCCGGCGTACACGGCGCTGTTCGGTCGGCTGGGGAGCAGGCGGGAGGTCAGCAGGCTCGCGGCCACGATCAACGGCTGGGCGATCGCCGTGTCGGTGATCTGCTGGTCGCTCATCGTGGTGCCGGCGGCGACCAGGTCGATGCCGGCGGCGTCGGAAAGCTCGCGAAGATGCGCCGCGGCTCCGTCAAGCTCCAGCCAGGGGCTCAGGAAGCCCTCTCGTTGGGCGCCTTGGCCGGGCGCAAGAATCGCGAGCACACCAACCACCCTCGCCTGTCAGGGGCCGTCGAGTCAGGTCGGGCACGTACAGTCTTTCCCGGAGATCTTTTGTAGGAATCCTACAAACCGGGGCCGCCGAGTTCCAACCGGCCGAGCGTCATCGCCACTTGGACCACATAGCGGTCCCGACTATTGGTCAGATCGCGCCCGCACTGCTCGACGACCCGCCGGAGCCGGTACCGGACGGTGTTGGCGTGCACGAACAACTCCCGCGCCGTGGCCTCGATCGCACCGCCGCAGCGGATGAACGTATCCGCGGTCGCAAGCAGCGCGGCGTCCTCCTCGAGCGGCCGGAAGATATCGGACACCAGGGCACGAACAGCCCGACCGTCGCCGGCGATCGCGCGTTCGGCCAGCAGTGCGTCGCTGTTCACCGGTCGGGGTGCCGAAGGCCACGCCGCGGCGGCGCGCAGTGCGCTGAACACGTCCTGGACGGTGAGCGTGGCGTCGACCAACCCGCTCACGACCGGACCCATGACGACCGGGCCCGGTGCGAAGGCCGGCAGGAGTGCCTTGGTCAGCCGGGAGAGCTTCCCGCCGGTTCCGACGATCACCACGAGCCGGGCGGTCTGGACACCGGCCAGGATGTCCGCGCCACCGGAGCGGCCGAGGTGCCGGGCGTGCATCAGGACGCGCTCGGGGTCGCCGTCGGGCGCCCGCCCGGCCATCACCACGATCTGCTCCGGCTGGGTCCAGCCGAGCGCCGAGGCACGCGAGAGCAGCGAGTCGCTGACGTCGCCACGAACGACCGCGTCGACCACGAGTGACTCCAGCCGCGCGTCCCACGCGCCGCGCTGCTCGGCCGCCCTGGCGTAGACCAGCGCGGCAGCGAAGGCGATCTCGCGCGAGTAGCGCAAGGTCGCCTCGCGCAGCCAGGTCTGCTGCGGTGGCGGCGCGAGCTCGTCCACGGCGTCCTCGGTGACCTCCACCGCGATCCGCACCAGCTCGACGGTCTGCTCCAGGGTTACGACACTGGCCAGGTCGCTGGGAGCGACCGCGAACACGTCGGCGGTGATGCGAGAGCCTGCTCCCGGCGATCGCAACCAGTCCGCGAAACCGCGAATGCCGGCCTGGACGATCAGCCCGACCAGCGAGCGAGGTTGCGGCGGCATGGTCGTGAACCAGGACAGGTTGTCCTCCATCACCCGCAGCGCCCGGGTGGACAGCTGCCCGGAGGCGCGCTCGATCCGGCGCGCGGTGGCTGCGATCGTCGGCCCGGCCGGTGGCTCCACGCCGCCGAGGATGTCAGGAGCGCTGACCCGGTGTCAGGTGGCGGGCCGATCCGCGACGACGACCGCCGGCTGGTCCGAAGGGACGGCCGCCGCCCCGTCCGGCGGCGAGGCGGAGCCGTCGCCGGACGGATCCGTGGCAAGCGGCAGCTCGACCCGGAACACGGTCCCTTCGCCCTCGCCGGTCTCGACGGTCACGCGACCGTCGTGGGCGGCCACGATCCCCGCGACGATGGACAGACCCAGCCCGGCGCCGCCGGCGTCGCGGCTGCGTGAGGTGTCGGCGCGGTAGAAGCGCTCGAAGACCCGATCCGCCTGCTCCGGGCTCAGGCCGGGCCCGGCATCGGCCACCTCGATCACCGCGGCGGGCTCGCTGCCGTCGGTCGTCGCGACGCTCACCGCGATCGGCGTGCCCTCCGGCGTGTGGGTGAGGGCGTTCGCCATCAGGTTGTGCACCACCTGTCGGAGGCGGGCCTCGTCGCCCATCACGACCGGGGGTTGGCTCGCGTGCACCTGGAGGTCGATCGAGCGCTCGGGAGCGACGATCCGTACGTCGTGCACGACGTCGCTCGCGATCTCGAGAAGGTCGACCCGCTCGTGGTCCAGCGGTCGTTGCTGGTCCAGCCGGGCGAGCAGCAGCAGGTCCTCGACCAGGCCGCCCATGCGCGAGGCCTCGTTCTCGACCCGCTGCATCATGTGCTTGACCTCGTCGTCGTCCTGAGCTGCGCCCATGCGATGCAGCTCGGCGAACCCACGGATCGACGTGAGCGGCGTGCGCAGCTCGTGGCTCGCGTCTGCGATGAACTGCCGCATCCGGTCCTCGGACTCCCGGGCGCGGCGCTTCGCCTCGCGTTCCTGCGCAAACGCCCGCTCGATCTGGCTCAGCATGCCGTTGAGCGCGCCCGACAGCCGGCCGACCTCGGTGCGCGGATGGCCGGGTGGCACCCGCCGGGACAGGTCACCGGCGGCGATTGCGGCGGCCGTTGTCTCGACCTCGACCAGCGGGCGGAGCGACCGCTTGATCAGCAGGTAGCCGCCGCCGCCCATGACGCCGAGGGCGAGGACACCGATCAGCACCTCGACGAGGATCAGATGGTTGACCGTGTGGTCGAGGTCGCTCAGCGAGGTCGCGATGACCACGGCGCCGGTGCCGTCCGGAAGTGGGTTGGCGACGACCCGCCACTGGCCCTTGCCGTTCATCGACGAGACCGTGAACGGACGTCCGTCGAGGTTCGCGATCTCCTTGCTGGTCAGCGCCGGCAGACGCGGCGGCGACTGAGCGGACAGTGGCGAGTCCTCCGGGTTGCCGTCCGGTGCTCCGTCGGGACCGAACGGCGCTACGTAGAACTCGCTCGGGAGCCGCTGCTTGTGCACCTCGAAGCCGCCGGGGCCGGGTCCACCGGAGCGGAAGGCGAAGCCGTTGGTGATCCCACGGCTTGCGCTCTGCAGCTGGTCGTCGACCCGGTCGAGCAGGTAGGAGTGCAGCGACGTCGTCGCTGTGACCGCGGCAAGGGTGAGCACCACCGCCGCGAGCGCGAGCACGGTGGCCACCAGCTTGATCCGCAGCGGCGTGCGGGCCGCGGCGCCGCTGAAGGAGCGCAGGAGCTTGCGCACGGCTACTCGCGCGGCTGGCGCAGGACGTAACCGACGCTGCGAATCGTGTGCAGCAGTCGTGGCTCGGTCGTGTCGATCTTGCGCCGTAGGTAGGAGACGTAGGACTCGACCACGTTGGCGTCGCCACCGAAGTCGTAGTTCCACACGTGGTCGAGGATCTGCGCCTTGCTCAGCACCCGGTTGGGGTTCTGCAGGAAGTAGCGCAGCAGCTTGAACTCGGTCGGCGAGAGCGTGACCGGCTGCCCGTCCTTGAAGACCTCGTGCGTGTCGTCGTTCATCTCGATGTCGCCGAAGGACAGCGAAGGGCTCTGCACCGGTGTACCGACGCTGGCGAGCCGGCGCAGGACGGCGCGGATGCGGGCGATGACCTCCTCGAGGCTGAACGGCTTGGTGATGTAGTCATCGCCGCCCAGCGTCAGGCCGGCCACCTTGTCGTCGGTCGCGTCCTTCGCCGTGAGGAACAGCACAGGCACGCGCTGCTCGTCCTTGCGCATCCGCCGGACCACCTCGAAGCCGTCGAGTCCGGGCATCATCACGTCCAGCACCACGAGGTCAGGGCGATAGGTCTGGGCGACGCGGAGCGCGTCGTTCCCGTTGGTTGCGGTCGCCACGTCGAAGCCGGCGAAGCGCAGGCTCGCGGACAGCAGCTCGAGAATGTTCGGCTCGTCGTCGACCACGAG
Source organism: Mycobacteriales bacterium (assembly GCA_035504215.1). Lineage (NCBI taxonomy): Bacteria > Bacillati > Actinomycetota > Actinomycetes > Mycobacteriales > Mycobacteriales bacterium. The sequence goes on along the minus strand of DATJSI010000002.1, from coordinate 1,161 downwards.
CAGCCGGGCTTCCTTCGCCACGGTTGCCGTTTCAGTGCTCATCTCGATCCTCACAGCGGGTGGAGCGTTCGTAGGCTCCATGGTCGCCAGCCGTACTGAACCCATTCTGGCCGCCCCCTGTGAGAATCCTGTGAACGTCGTGTGCCCGGCGAGCTAACCCGCCGCGTCGGCGATCGCCGCCTTGAAGACCCAGTACCGGAGCAGGACGAACCGAAGGGCGGTCGCTGCGGCGTTGGCGACCAGCAGGGCGCCGACCTCCACCCAGCGGTCCGGCTGCGGGCTGACCAGGTGCAGCACGCCGAGGCTTGCGCTGGTGAGCGCGAGGGCGAGGGCGAACACACCGAGTCCGTGGATCTGGTGGCGGAGCGCGCCGGCCCGGTCCTTGAGCCCGAACGTCAGCCGCCGGTTCGCGGCCGTGTTCGCGACTGCGGTGACGCCGAGCGCAAGGGCATTGGCGCCGAACGGATCCAGCGGCTTGCGGAGTGCGGCGTACAGAGCCACGTAAGCGATCGTGCTGAGCACCCCGATGGCGCTGAACACGCCGACCTGGTGGGCCAGCCGGCCGCCGCGGAGCAGCCGCAGCACGCCGCGCAGGTCCGCCCGCGCGGTCGCCACGAGGTCGACGGTCGAGTTCGGGTCATCCGTCCAGTCGACCGGCACCTCGTGGATCCGCAGGCCGGCATGTTCAGCCAGCACCAGAAGCTCCGTGTCGAAAAACCAGCTCTGGTCCTCGACGCCGGCCAACAGGTCCGCGGCGAGGTCGCCGCGGATCGCTTTGAAGCCGCATTGGGCGTCGGTGAACCGCGCGCCGAGTGCGGTCCGCAGGATCGCGTTGTAGGCGCGCGAGATCAGCTCGCGTTTCGGCCCGCGGATCACTCGCGAACCGTTGGCCAGCCGGGTGCCGATCGCGAGGTCGCTGTGGCCCGACAGCAGCGGCGCAACGAGGGGCAGCAACGCGGCGAGATCGGTCGACAGATCCACGTCCATGTAGGCGAGTACGGCGGCGTCGCTCGACTCCCACGCGGTGCGCAACGCACGGCCACGACCCTTTTCCGGAAGGCGGACCAAACGAATGCCGGGCAGCTCCAAGGCCAACCGGTTCGCGATCAGCCAGGTCGAGTCGGTGCTGCCACTGTCGGCGATCGTGATGCGTGCTTCGAC
>DATJSI010000001.1 GCA_035504215.1 Mycobacteriales bacterium | reverse complement strand
GATGTCCCAGCTGAACGCGTAATAGGTACGCGCCGGGTCCATGTAGTCGACGTCGCCGGCCACGCCGACGTTCAGCGTGCCGCCCTTCGCCGTCGACGGGTTGAGCGGCACCTTCGAAGCGAAACCACCGCCGGTGCCCTGTGGGTTGCCTTGAACGGTTGCCGACGAAGAGCTGGGGGAGGCAGAAGGCGATCCCCCGCCACCACCGCTGCTACTGCTGCCGCAGGCGGTGGCACCGAGGGCGAGCGCCGCTAATGCGACCCCTCCCTTGAGCGCCCATGATTTTCCAGGCATATCCGGTCGCGGTTCCTTCCTTGTCGCTGGTCCGGCGCTCATCGCCGGGCCGATTGGGGTCGCCTTGCGCTTGTGGCGCCTCAGCGGTTGCTCCGTGGATCGAGGGCATCCCGCAGTCCGTCACCGAAGAGGTTGAACGCCATCACCGTGATGAAGATGGCCATTCCGGGGAACACGGCGAACCACGGGTCAATCTGGTAGATGTTGCTGCCGGTGGCGTCCGAGAGCATGTTGCCCCATGACGGGGTGGGCAACGGGATGCCCACGCCGAGGTAGGACAGCGCCGCCTCGAACAAGATGTTGGTAGGAATGATCAGCGTCGAGTAGACGAGGATCGGGCCGTACATGTTCGGTAGCAGCTCGCGGAACATGATGTAAGTGCTGCGGGCCCCGATCCCCCGGGCCGCATCCACGAACTCCTTCTCCCGCAGCGAGATGACCTGGCCGCGGATGATCCGGCCGAAGTACGGCGAGCTGAAGAAGCCGATGATCGCGATCAGCAGGAAGACGTGTGTCCACAGCCCGCCGCCGGAGGGCGTCGTCTCGATCACGGCCGCGATCGCGATCGCGAAGATCAGCTGTGGGAACGCGAGCAGGATGTCCATGATCCGGCTGATTGCCGTGTCGACCGCGCCGCCGAAGTATCCGGCGATCGAGCCGAACAGCGTGCCGAGGATGACCGAGAGCAAGGTGGCGGCGAACGCGATGATCAGCGAGTAGCGGGCGCCGACGTCGATCCGGGCGAGCAGGTCCCGGCCGTTGATCGGCTCGACCCCGAACGGGTGCGCGGCGCTGATGCCGCCGAAGTGACCGACCGGCGTACCGATGCCGGTGTTGAAGTTCAGGATGCCGACATCGTCGCTGAACGGGTTGACGCCCACCCACCGGTTGATCAACGGTGCGAGACAGGCAAAAGCCACGATGATCAGCAGGATGAAGGCGCTCGCGATCGCGACTTTGTCCCGCTTGAACCGGAGCCACGCGATCTGGCCGAGCGACCGTCCTTCGATCGCCTTACTCGAAACGCCGGCAACCGAGGTCGCAGGGACGGCCTCAGAGACATCGCCGGCAACATCAAGCGGAGCCGTCATCGAACCCCTTCCCGTCGCGCGACCGGACAGAATCCCGGCGGGGCGACTCTAAGGCGTATCGCCGGGATTCAGGAAGCATTGTGCGCATCGCGCGGCCCAATCGTGACCGCGCCGTTACCCGCGAGTCAGCAGGAAGACTACGCATGAAATCGCGTGATTCGGACAAAATCTTCCGGTGAAAGGCTCGCTCCCCCGACAAGAGCACCGTCCACGTCGGACTCAGCCATGATTCCTGCGATGTTGTCCGGTTTCACCGAACCGCCGTAGAGGAGCCTCGCGGACCCGGCAACCCCCGGTCCGTAGAGGCGGCCGAGCGTTGCCCGCAGTGCTGCGCACACTTCCTGAGCGTCCGCCGGGGTCGCCACCTCCCCGGTCCCGATCGCCCAGACCGGCTCGTAGGCGACGACCACGCTCGCCGCCTGGGCCGCCGTCACGTCGGCGAGCGCAGCCGCGAGCTGCGCGGTCGCGTGCTCGACCTGGCCGCCGGAGCGCCTGACCTCGAGGGTTTCGCCCACGCACAGGATCGGCGTGATCCCGTTGCGGTAGGCGGCCCGCACCTTGGCGTTGACGACGTCGTCGCCCTCGCGGTGGTGCTCGCGCCGCTCGGAGTGGCCGACGACGACGTAGGAACAGCCCAGCTTGGCGAGCATGACCCCGCTCACGTCCCCCGTGTACGCGCCGGCATCGTACGGCGAAAGGTCCTGGGCGCCGTACCGGATCCGCAGGTGGTCACCGTCAACCATCGTCTGCACGCTGCGCAGGTCCGTGAACGGCGGAAGCACGACGACCTCGCAGGCCTCGAAGTCCTTGTCCGTGAAGGAAAAGGCGAGTTTCTGGACCAGCGCGATGGCCTCGAGGTGGTTGAGGTTCATCTTCCAGTTGCCGGCCATCAAGGGGGTCCGGTCGGCCATCAGCGCTCCAGCGCCGCGAGGCCGGGCAGCGTGCGGCCCTCGACGAACTCCAGGCTGGCGCCACCACCGGTCGAGATATGGCTGAACCGCTGCTCGCCGATGCCGAGCGCGCGGATCGCAGCCGCCGAGTCACCGCCGCCCACCACCGTCAGCGCCTCGGTGCGAGCCGCTATCGCCTCGGCAATCCCTCGCGTGCCGGCGGCGAACTCCGGGATCTCGAAGACGCCCATCGGACCGTTCCAGAAGATCGTGCGGGCGTCGGCCAGCCGATCGGTGAACACCGCTACCGTGCGCGGCCCGATGTCGAGACCCATCCGGTCGGCCGGGATCGCGTCGGCGGCCACGACCTCGGTGGGGACGCCGGCCTCGGCGCGCTCGGCAACCACGACATCGACCGGCAGCGTGATCTTCCCCCCGGCAAGTAGCTCCCTGCAGGCCTCGACCTGGTCGGCCTCCAGCAACGAGCCGCCGACGTCGTGACCCTGCGCCGCAAGGAACGTGAAGCACATTCCCCCGCCGACCAACAGGCGGTCCACCACGGGCAGCAGGTTCGCGATCACCGCAAGCTTGTCGGAGACCTTCGAGCCACCGAGTACGACGATGAGCGGGCGCTCCGGATCCGTCGTGACGGCACCGAGCGCCTCGACCTCGCGGCGCACCAGGTCGCCGGCCGCATGCGGAAGCAGCCCGGCCAGCTCATCGACGCTGGCGTGCGAACGATGGGTGACACCGAAGGCGTCGTCGACATAGACGTCGGCCAGTGCCGCGAGCCGGCCTGCGAGCACGGCCCGCTGTTCCGGGTCCTTGGAGGTCTCGGCCGGGTCGAAACGGAGGTTCTCCAGCATTACGACATCGGCATCGCCGAGGCCTGGTTCGGGATCGGGCACGAACGCGACCTCGCGCCCGAGCAGCTCGCCGAGCCGCTGCGCCACCGGCGCCAGGGTGTAGCGCTGGTCGGGCGTGCCGCCGGGCCGGCCCAGGTGGGAGATCACGACCAGGCGCGCGCCTGCATCCAGCAAGCGGTTGAGGGTCGGCAGGCTGGCCCTGATCCGGCCGTCGTCGGTGATCCGCGAGCCGTCGAGCGGCACGTTGAGGTCACAGCGAACCAGCACCCGCTTGCCCCGAAGATCGCCGAGCGAGCCCAGGTCGGGCAGTGAGGAGGTCATGCAGCGAGCCGCTCCCCGACCAGCGCCGTGAGGTCGACCAGCCGGTTCGAGTAACCCCACTCGTTGTCGTACCAGCCGACGATCTTCACCATGCTGCCGACGACCTTGGTCAAACCCGAGTCGAGGATGCACGACGCCGGGTCGCCGACGATGTCGCTCGAGACGATCGCGTCCTCGGTGTAGCGCAGGATCCCCTTCAGCGGGCCGTCGGCCGCGGCGGCCAGCGCCGCGTTGACCTCGGCGACGGTGGTCTCGCGGCCCACGGTCACCGTGAGATCCGTCGCCGAGCCGGTCGGCACCGGCACCCGCAGCGCGTAGCCGTCGAGCTTTCCGGCCAGCTCGGGCAGCACCAGTCCGATCGCCTTCGCGGCGCCGGTCGATGCAGGTACGACGTTGATGGCCGCCGCGCGCGCCCGCCTCAGGTCCTTGTGCGGCCCGTCCTGCAGGTTCTGGTCCTGGGTGTAGGCATGGACGGTCGTCATCAGGCCGCACTCGATGCCGAACGTGTCGTTCATGACCTTGGCCATCGGCGCGAGGCAGTTGGTGGTGCACGACGCGTTCGAGATCACGGTCTGGCTGCCGTCGTACAGGTTGTCGTTGACCCCGAGGACGAGCGTGATGTCGGCGCCGGTCGCAGGTGCCGAGATGATCACCTTCTTCGCCCCGCTCGTCGCGACGTGCTCGCGGGCCTGCTCGGCGTTGGTGAACAGCCCGGTCGACTCGATGACGATGTCGACGCCGAGCTCACCCCAGGGCATCGCGCCCGGCCCCCCGCGCTCGGACAGGCCGATGATCTCGTGCCCGCCGACCGAGATGCCGCGGTCGGAGACGGCGACGTCCTGCGCCAGCCGGCCGAGGACGCTGTCGTACTTCAGCAGGTGGGCGATGGTCGTGTTATCGGCGATGTCGTTGTAGGCGACCACCTCGATGTCGCGGCCGCTCGCGACCAATGCCCGGTAGTAGTTGCGGCCGATCCGGCCGAACCCGTTGATGCCGACCCGAATGGACACCATCTCTCCTCGTGAACGAACCCCCGGGTGAACTGCCGCGGTCAACGCGAGGCTAACCGATCTCCCGCTCACGGAGGGCGGCGTAGCCCGCCGTTCGGAGCACCTCCGCCGGCGGTGCCTGGCCGGTCAGCAGGCGAACCTGCTCGACCGCCTGCTCGACCAGTAGTTCGAGCCCGCCGACGGCGCGGCCGCCGGCATCCGCCCATGCCGCCGCGAAGGCGGTCGGCCATGGGGCGTAGACGACATCGACCAGCAGACCGCGCGTCGCGGGCAGGCCGATCGCGAGCGGGTCGGTGGCGCCCGCCGGCGTCGTGGAGATGACCAGGCGCTCCCCCGCGACCTCGGCGGCGGCCGCCCAGGGGCCGACCTCGACCGCGATCCCGACCCGGTCGGCCACCGCCACCACCTCCAGCGTGGCGGCCGGCCGCCGAGCGAGGACAACGGACGTCGTGAAGCCGAGCTCTGCGAGCGCCGCGAGCGCCGAGCCGGCGGTCGCCCCGGCTCCGAGGATCACCGGCCGCGCAACGGACGCCGAGTCGACTCCCTGGGAGCGCAGCACCGCGACGATGCCCGGAACATCGGTGTTGCCCCCCCGCCAGCCGCCGTCGGCAAAGACCACCGTGTTCGCGGCCGCGGTGGCTTGCACCCTGCCGTCACTGGCGGCGAGCAGTGGGACCACCCTTCGTTTCAGCGGCATGGTCAACGCCACGCCCGCGAGTCCCTCCTCGTCGAGCGAGCGCAGCGTCGCCGCAAGCATGTCCTCAGTGCACTCGACGGTCCGGAACGACCACTCGCTGAGCCCGAGTGCGTCGTACGCCGCTTGGTGCAGGACCGGCGACAATGAGTGGGCGATCGGCGACCCGAGCGCGGCGCCGCCGCGACGGCTCACGAGACGCCGTTCGCTCGGGACTGTTCGACCAGCTGGTTGAACCGCTGCAGGGTGGTCGCGAACGCGGTATGCCCTGCCTTGTCGATCGTCACGAAGTAGAGCAGTGGTCCGTTGGGATGGTGCAACACCGCGTCCAGTGCCGAGACGCCGGGTGAGTTGATCGGCGTGGGTGGCAGACCCCGGTTGATGCGTGTGTTGTACGGCGTCTTCATCGCGAGGTCGTGCGCGGTCAACGGGCCGTGGTTCGGCCCGAGCACGTAGTACAAGGTTGCGTCGGAGCCGAGCGGCATGTCGTCGTGCAACCGGTTGATGAAGACCTCGGCGATCTTGGGGTAGTCCTGGATCAACCGGCCTTCGCGCTGGACGATCGAGGCGAGGGTCAACACGGCGTACGGCGACAGGCCGAGCCGCTTCGCGCCTGCCGCGAGGCCGACCTGCGCAGCGGCCTGGTCAAACCGCGTCACCATCGCGGAAAGAGCCTGCGTCGCCGTCTCCCCGGGCGCGATCTCGTAGGTGGCCGGGAACAGGAAACCTTCGACGTGAGGGATTCCACTGACCTGGCCGTTGGCATACGTCGGCAGGTGCAACGCAGCCGGGTTGCGCAGCACGGCGTTCAGTGCGGAGGCGGAGATGGGGGTGTCAGCGGCGATGCGCGCGACGATCGCAGCCGCGGTGAAGCCTTCCGGGATCGTCACGCGGTAGGAGACGAGCGACTTCGGGTTGAGGATCAGCGCCAGTGCCAGCGAGGCCTTCATGTGCTCGTGCAACCGGTAGGTGCCGGGCTGGATGTCGCGCGAACGCGGGTTCAGCGCCGCGGCGCTGGTGAAGATCGACGCGCTTCGCACGACGCCGGCCTGCGCCAGCCGCTCCCCGATCGTCGAGGTGCTGTCGCCCTGGTGCACCTCGACCAGCACGTTGCCGGTCCCGTCCCCCGGGTAGTCGCTGTTGCCGCCGCCGAACAGGCTCTTCATCGGCCCGGCGAGGACGAGTCCCGCGACCACGACGATCACAAGGAACAGGACAACGGCGAGCGCCAGCCCGCGCCGGTTGCGCGATGCCCCCGACCGGCCCTGGTCGTCCGACATGCCGAAGCCCAACCCGCTCACCGGACGTCCACCTGCTCGCCGGGCGGGTTGCCCGTGCTGCGCTCGTGGTCGAGGGCGTACTGGAGGAGTACGACGGCGGCCGCGGCGTCAACGACACCGCGGGCCTCCCGGGCGCGAACGCCGGCCGCCTGCAGACCCCGGGTTGCCTGCACGGTCGTGAGCCGCTCGTCGACCAGCCGGACCGGCACCGGGCTGAGCCTGCGCGCGAGCGCGGCCGCGTAGTCGCGAGCCGTGGCAGCGGCCGCGCCTTCGGCACCAGACAGGGACCGCGGCAGCCCGACCAGGACCTCCAAGGGTTCGCGCGCAGCGACGACCGCCGCGATCTCCTCGAGGTCCCGCTCGCCGCGCCGGTCACGCCGGACGACGGAGACCGGGGTCGCGAGCAGGCCACCGGGATCGGACGCGGCGAGTCCGACGCGGACGGCTCCCGCGTCTACGGCGATCCGCACTCCGGCGCGCACCCCCTCGTCGATCGCCTCGGCCGCGCTAGGCGCCATCGCCGGCGTACCGGCCGATGATGCCCGGCAGGTCGTGCAGCACGCCATCGAGCGCGCCGGGGTTGGTGCCGCCACCTTGGGCCAGGTCGTCCCGCCCGCCGCCGCCCCCGCCGAGCGCTACCGACGCGTCTCTGACCAGCTGGCCGGCCCGCAGCCCGCGCTCGCGGCCGGCATCGTTGACCGCCACGACCACCAGCGGCCGTTCGTTGGTGATCGCGCCGGTGACGACGACCGCCGGCCGGCCCGGATCGAGCCGGCCGCGGACGTCGACCGCCAGCTTGCGCAGGTCATCGGCGTCGGCACCGTCCGATGCCCGGTGAGCGACGACCGCGATGCCGTTCTCGTCACTGGCCGCGGCGGCGAGCTCGGCTGCCCCGGCGAGCACCGCTGCGCCGCGCATCCGCTCGAACTCCCGCTCCAGCTCGCGTACCCGGGCGAGGATCGCCTGCACGCGGTCGACCAGCTCGTCGGGACTGGCCGCCAGCACCCCGGACAGCTGGCTGACCAGCAGGTGCTCGCGGGCGAGGTGACCGTAGGCGTCGGCTCCGACCAAGCCCTCGATCCGGCGCTTGCCGGCACCGATCGAGGACTCGCCCAGCAGCTTCACCATGCCCAGCTGCGCGGAACGCATCGCATGCGTGCCACCGCAGAGCTCACGCGCGTAGTCGCCGACCTCGACCACGCGCACGGCGTCGCCGTACTTCTCTCCGAACAATGCCAGCGCGCCGATCCGCCGCGCCTCGTCCTGGGTGGTCACGAAGGCGCGGACCGCAAGGTCGGCAAGGAGGACGTCGTTGACCTCGGCCTCGACATCGGCCAGCACGCTGTCGGGCACCGAGGCCGGCGAGTTGAAGTCGAACCGGAAGCGACCGGCGTCGTTGAGCGAGCCGGCCTGGGTGGCCTGCTCGCCGAGCGCGCGCCGGATCGCCTCATGGACGAGGTGCGTGGCGGTGTGGGCGCGCGACAGCGCCTTGCGGCGCTCGACGTCGACGGTCGCGACCAGCTCGGCACCGAGGGTGACCTGGCCGGTGAGCACGCGGCCGCGGTGGACGATCAGGTCGGGCACCGGGCGTTGGGCGTCGTAGATCTCGACGACCGACCCGTCGCTCAGAACCAGCTGCCCGTGATCCGCAAGCTGGCCGCCGGACTCGGCGTAGAACGGGGTGCGGTCGAGCGTGATCTCGACATCGGTGCCTTCGCCGGCCGACTCGACCGCGCCGCCGTCGACCAGGATGCCCCGCGTGCTGCCCTCCGACTCGACCTGTGAGTAGCCGGTGAACGTGGTCTGCCCGGAGTGCTCGAGCAGGTCCCGGTAGACGGACACGTCGGCCTGCGCGCTCTTGCGCTGCGCGGTGTCGAGCTTGGCCCGCCGCCGCTGCTCCTCCATCAGCCGGCGGAAGCCGTCCTCGTCGACCTGGAGGCCCTGCTCGCGGGCCATCTCCAAGGTCAGGTCGATCGGGAACCCGTAGGTGTCATGGAGCAGGAATGCCTGGTCGCCGGGAACCGTGGTCGTGCCCTCGTCGCGCAGCTCGCCGGAGAGCCGGTCGAACAGCACCGACCCGGTGCGCAACGTGGACAGGAACGACTCCTCCTCCTGCGCGGCCACGCCCTCGATCCGCGCGGCGTCATCGGCCAGCGCCGGGAACGACGGGCTCATGACTGCACAGGCGAGTGCGACCAGGCCACCCATGCTCGGGTCTTCGACCCCGAGCAGGCGAAGGGTACGGACGGTACGCCGGATCATGCGGCGAAGGACGTAGCCGCGGCCTTCGTTACCGGGCGTGACGCCGTCGGCGATCAGCATCGTCGCCGTGCGGGTGTGGTCGGCAACCACGCGCAGCCGCACATCGGACTCGTGATCGCGGCCGTACGGCACACCGCTGAGGGCGACGGCGCGGTCGAGCATCGGCCTCAGCAGGTCGGTCTCGAAGACGTTGTCGACGCCTTGCAGGAGCGCAGCCATCCGGTCGACGCCCATGCCGGTGTCGATGTTGCGCGCCGGCAGGTCGCCGATCAGGTGGTCGACGTAGTCGTAGCCGTCGCCCTCACCACGCTCGTACTGCATGAACACGAGATTCCACACCTCGAGGAAGCGCTCCTCATCGGCGACCGGTCCGCCGTCGCGGCCGTAGTCGGGGCCGCGGTCGAAGTAGATCTCCGAACACGGGCCGCACGGCCCTGGCACGCCCATCGACCAGTAGTTGTCCTCGCGGCCGCGGCGCTGGACTCGTTCCGCGGGCAGGCCGACCGTGCGGGTCCAGATGTCGTAGGCCTCGTCGTCGTCGAGATACACGGTCGCCCACAGCCGCTCGGGGTCGAAACCGTATCCGCCGTCGGCCTCGGAGCTGGTGAGCAGCTCCCAGGCGTAGGGGATCGCGCCTTCCTTGAAGTAGTCGCCGAAGGAGAAGTTGCCGGCCATCTGGAAGAACGAGATGTTGCGGCTGTTCGTACCGACGATGTCGATGTCACCGGTCCGCACGCACTTCTGCACGCTCGTGGCGCGCTGATAAGGCGCCGGCTGCTCGCCGAGGAAGTACGGCTTGAACGGCACCATGCCCGCGTTGACGAGCAGCAGTGTCGGGTCAGCGACGACGAGCGACGCCGACGGCACGACCGTGTGCCCGCGTTGCTCGAAGTACCGCACGAACCGTGCGGCGATGTCGACCGACTTCATGCTGCGGAGTGCTCGCTCTCGTCGTCGATGCCGAGTGCATCGCGCAACTCCCGCTCGCGCGCTGCCGCACCCGCTTTGACGATCTGCCACCAGTCGCTGACCCGCTCACGCATGCCACCCGCCTGGAGGGCAAGCCCTTCCGGCGTCCACTTCGCCGCCGCCTCGCTGACCCGGCGGAACACGAGTACGCCGACCACTGCACCGAACGCGATCCAGAACAGCCTTCTCATCGGGATGCCTTCTTCGTCGCCCGACGCATCGAGCGCTGGGCCTTGAGCTCCGACTTGACCCGCTTGCGAATGTCCTCCTCCTGCCGTTGCCGGATCGCCCGGCGAACGCCGTAGGAGAAGGCGGCCACCTTGATGACCGGGGAGCCGACGGTTGCGGCGAACAGCGAGGTCATCGCCTTGGCGTTGCTGGAGATGTCCTCGACGTTGGCCGCGATGGTGTCGACCCGGGCCAGCTCGGTGTTCACCTGGACCACCGAGGTCGTGACCTCGCCGATCAACGGAACGGTTTGGTCCGCGACCCCGTTGACCAGCTTCGCGGTTTCCCCGATCACCTTGCCGAGCTTGACCAGTACGTAGCCCAGGAAGCAGACCAGAACCGCCCAGAACACGGCGACGATCAGCCCCGCGATCTGCCCGCCGGTAAGCCCGCCGTCGGCAACGATCATCGGCTAGCGCTCCCCGTCCTCCGGTGGCGCTGCGCGGTTCGCAGCGCCCGATCGTGCCCCGCGCACCGTTGCGCGCAGGTCGGCGAGCCGCTGGGCGGCGGCCCGCTCGGCGCCCCGGTCCGAAGGGCGGTAGTAGTCCCGGTCGGCCACCTCGTCGGGCGCGTACTGCGCTTCGACGACGCCGCCCGGGAAGTCATGAGGGTATCGGTAGCCCTGCCCGTGGCGTAAACGCTTTGCCCCCGGGTAGTGGGCGTCCCGCAGCGCCGTCGGCACGCTGCCGGCGAGGCCGTCCCGCACGTCGTCGGTCGCGGCGCCGATGGCGGTGATGACGGCGTTGCTCTTCGGGGCGAGCGCGAGGTAGATCGTGGCCTGCGCGAGGTTCAGCCTGGCCTCGGGCAGCCCCACGAGCTCGAGCGCGTGCGCCGCGGCAACGGCGACGCCGAGCCCGGCGGGGTCGGCCAGGCCGACGTCCTCGCTGGCAAAGATGACCAGCCGCCGGGCGAGAAACCGGGGGTCCTCGCCGGCTTCGAGCATCCGGGCCAGGTAGTGCAGCGCGGCGTCCACGTCGCTGCCGCGCAGGCTCTTGATGAACGCGCTGATCACGTCGTAGTGCTGATCGCCCTCGCGGTCGTAGCGAACGGCGGCCCGGTCGACCGCCTGCTCCAGGATCTCGAGATCGATCGTGTCGCGACCGAGCGACCGAGCCGCTCCGGCCGCCGCGTCGAGGGCGTTCAGTGCCCGCCGGGCGTCGCCGGCGGACAGCCGCAGCAGGTGCTGGACGCTCTCCTCGGGCAAGCCGAGGTCACCGCCCAGGCCACGCTCGTCGCTGCGGGCGCGCTCGATCAGGTCGCGAATCGCGTCGTCGTCGAGCGGCTCCAGGGTGAGCAGCAGCGACCGCGACAGCAGCGGCGAGATGACCGAGAAGAACGGGTTCTCCGTGGTTGCGCCGACAAAGGTCACCAGGCCGGCTTCGACGCCGGGCAGCAAGGCGTCCTGCTGGGACTTGGAGAACCGGTGGACCTCATCGACGAAGAGGACGGTGCGCTCGCCGTGGTAGGTCAGCCGCTCCTTGGCCGCGTCGATCGCGGCGCGGACGTCCTTCACCCCGGCGGTGACGGCCGACAGCTCCACGAACAGGCGACCGGCTGCGAGCAGCCGTGCGATCGTGGTCTTGCCGCTGCCGGGCGGACCCCACAGCAGCACGCTGGTGCCGCTGCCGCCCTCGATCAGCTGTCGCAGCGGCGCGCCCGGCACCAGCAGGTGTGCCTGCCCGACCACCTCGTCGAGCGCGCGCGGTCGCATCCGGGCGGCAAGCGGTGCCGACGCCTGCGCGGCCTGCTCGGCCGCCTCCGCGAACAGGTCACCGGCCACGGAGGTCGAGCCTATGCCGCTACCCGGACGCCGCTAGCCGGCGTACGGGTCGGCGTCGATGCCGGCCTCCTTGCGCTGCGCGGCCGTGATCGGCGTCGGGGCGCCGGTGAGCGGGTCGCCGCCGCTGGAGGCCTTGGGGAAGGCCATCACCTCACGGATCGCGTCCGTGCCGGCGAGCTCCCCGGCAAGCCGGTCGAGGCCGAAGGCGATGCCGCCGTGCGGGGGCGGGCCGTAACGGAACGCCTCGAGCAGGAAGCCGAACTTGGTCTCCGCCTCCTCGCGGGTCAGCCCGATCACGTCGAAGACCCGCTGCTGCATCTCCGCCTGGTGGATCCGGATCGAGCCGCCGCCGAGCTCGACCCCGTTGCCGACCACGTCGTAGGCGCGGGCCAGCGCGTGCTCGGGATCGTCCTGGAACCGGTCCGCCCAGGCCTCGGTCGGCGCGGTGAAGGGGTGATGGACCGCGGTCCATCCCCCGTCCTCGCCGCCGGGCTCGAACATCGGTGCGTCGGTGATCCAGAGCATGCGCCACTCGTCCTCGCGAACCAGCCCCTGCTGGCGGCCGACCGCGAGGCGGAGCGCGCCGAGCAGCTCGAGCGCGCTCCGGCGCGGGCCGGCGGCAAACAGGATCGCGTCGCCGGGCTGCGCGCCGGCCGCGGCCGGCAGCGCGGCCAGCCGGTCCGGTTCGAGCTGGTTGATCGACCCTCGCAGCTCGCCGTCGGTCGGCACGAGCAGCCAGGCGATGCCCTTGGCACCGCGTGACTTCGCCCAGTCCTGCCAGCCGTCGAGCTCCTTGCGGGAGTAGGCCGCGCCGCCGGGCACGACCACCGCGCCGACGTGCTCCGCCTGGAAGACCCGGAACCCGGTGCCGGCCATGTGCTCGGTCAGGTCGACCAGCTCGAGCTCGAAGCGCAGATCGGGCTTGTCCGAGCCGTAGCGGCGCATCGCTTCGCCGTAGGTCATCCGCGGGAACGGTCGCGGCAGGTCGACCCCGAGCAGCTCGCGCCACAGAACCACGAACATCGCCTCGGTGAGGTCGAACACGTCCTCCTCGTCGAGGAAGGACATCTCGATGTCGAGCTGGGTGAACTCGGCGGTGCGGTCGGCGCGGAAATCCTCGTCGCGGAAACAACGGGCGATCTGGTAGTAGCGCTCGAAGCCCGCGACCATCAGGAGCTGCTTGAACAGCTGCGGCGACTGTGGCAAGGCGTACCAGTGCCCCGGTTGCAGCCGCACGGGCACCAGGAAGTCGCGTGCCCCCTCCGGCGTCGACCGGGTGAGGTACGGCGTCTCGATGTCGACGAAGTCGCGGCTTTCCATCACCTGCCGGATGAGCGAGATCGCCTTCGCCCGGGTGCGGATCGCGCGAGCGGGCCCGCTGCGGCGCAGGTCGAGATAGCGATGCCTCCAGCGCAGGACCTCGTCGACGCCCGAGTCGATCTCCTCGACCCCGTCGATCGGAAACGGCAGTGCGTCGCTCGTGCTGAGCACCCGGACCGCGGCGGCGACGACCTCGACCTCGCCGGTGTCGAGGTTCGGGTTCACGGTCTCGGCCGTGCGTGCGGTCACCGTGCCCTCGACCGCGATGCACCACTCGCTGCGGAACGCGTGCACCTCCGCAAGGTCCCGGCAGACGACCTGCACGATGCCGCTCGCGTCCCGCAGGTCGAGGAAGGTCAGGCCGCCGAAATCCCGCCGGCGCGCGATCCAGCCGGCCAACGTCACCTCGGATCCGACGTCGGTCACCCGGAGGGTGCCGGCGTTGTGGGTCCGGATCATGCGGTGTCCTCTCCTGCGATCGCGCCGAGGTACGGCCTCAGGTCGTCGGCCGGCGGCGTCCACCTGTCGGCGTCGGCGTCGACCTGCTCGCCGGACCGGATGTCGCGCACCTGGTCGACCGGCCCGTCCTGCGGGAACCAGACGTACGGAATCCCCCGCCGCTCCGCGAACCGGATCTGCTTGCCGTACTTGTCCGCCGCCGGCGCCACCTGCGTGGCGATCCCGCGCCCGCGCAGCCGACCTGCGATCGCCGCGCACCGGGACCGGGAGGCCTCGTCCGGCAGCGCCACCAGCACGCAGGTTGGCACCTTCCGGCTGATCGAGATCTGGTCCTGGCCGAACAGCCGACCGAGCAGGCGGGTCACGCCCAGGGACAGGCCCACGCCCGGGTAGGTCACCTCGCCGTCGGAGGCGAGCGCGTCGTACCGGCCCCCTGAACAGATCGAGCCCAACCGCTCGTGCCCCACGAGGACCGTCTCGTAGACGGTGCCGGTGTAGTAGTCGAGCCCGCGGGCGATGCTGAGGTCGGCCAGGAGCAGGCCGGGCGCGTGGTCCCGGCCGGACTCGACCACGGCCGCGAGCTGCTCGAGCCCTTCGTCGAGCAGCGGGTCGCTCGCGCCGAGCGCGAGCACCCGGTCGACGAACGACGTGTCGTCGGCGGTGATGCCGGCGAGCGCGAGACAGGCGTCCGCCTGCGCGGTCGAGCAGCCGGCCGTGTCGACCAGCTGGGCGTGCACCTGCTGCGCGCCGATCTTCGCCAGCTTGTCGAGGGTGCGGAGCACGCCCGGGAAGTCGGCAATGCCGAGACCGCGGCAGAAGCCCTCGGGGATCTTGCGGTTGTTGACCTGCATCCGGATCGGCGGCACCGGCAGCCGGCGCAGGGCGTCGGCGATCACGAGCGGCAGCTCCGCCTCGTAGTGGAAGGGCAGCGTGTCGCGGTCGATCACGTCGATGTCGGCCTGCAGGAACTCGCGGTAGCGGCCCTCCTGCGGACGCTCACCGCGCCACGCCTTCTGGATCTGGTAGCGCCGCAGCGGGAACTCCAGCCGGCCGGCGTGCTCCAGCACATAGCGGGCGAACGGCACGGTGAGGTCGAAGTGCAGGCCCAGCCCCGAGTCCGACTCGTCGGCATCGGCCTGCAGCCGCCGCAGCAGGTAGATCTCCTTGTCGGTCTCGCCCTTGCGCAGCAGCTGGTCGAGCGGTTCGACGGAGCGAGTCTCGACCGGGACGAAGCCGTGCAGCTCGAAAACCTCGCGCAGCACGTCGAGCACCCGCTGCTCGATCATCCGCTGGTGCGGCAACCACTCGGGGAAGCCGGACATCGCCGACTGCTTGGCCATCTCAGCTCACAGCCCGCGGCTCACCGGCACGGGCGGCAGGTCGGCGAGGAACGGGTTGGTGGCCCGTTCCCGGCCGATCGTCGTGTCCGGCCCATGTCCCGGCCGGACGACGGTGTCGTCCGGCAGCGCCAGCGGCACCCTCGCCAGCGACTCCAGGATCTGCGGGTACGACCCGCCGGGCAGGTCGGTCCGCCCGATCGATCCCGCGAACAGCAGATCGCCGGAGAAGAACTCGCCACGGCTCGCGAAGCTCACCGAGCCGAGCGTGTGACCCGGCACCCAGTCCACCCGCAGCTCGAGACCGGCGAGCTCGAGGGTCTCGCCGTCGGCAAGATCGCGGACGTCATCAGGCTCCGACCACTCCAGCCGGCCGAGGATCGGCGTACCGGGCCGGACGCCGAAGCCGGCGTACGGGTCGCGCAGCAGCGCCCGGTCGTCCGGGTGGATCAGCGCAGGCACGCCCTTGGCGCCGCACACGGGAGCAACCGACCAGATGTGGTCAACGTGGCCGTGGGTGAGCAGAACCGCCACCGGAGCCAGCCCGTGCGCCTGCAGCACCTCCTCGAGTGGGCCCTCGGCGCCGTGACCGGGGTCGATCACCACGCACTGCTCCCCACGATCGGGCGCGACCACCCAGCAGTTGGTCTCCCACGGCCCGGCAGGGAAGCCGACGACGAGCACCGAAGATCCTTTCAGGCGGGTTTCAGGTCAGACTAGCGAGGCCTCTTCTACACTCGTCGCGGTTATTTTCACGATTCCTCCCGGAGGTCTTTGTGGCGACCAGTCGCCGACGTGAGCGCGAGCTTGCCCGGCGCCGGTTCGAGCGGCGGCGTCAAGCCGAGCTCGAGCGGCGCGCCCGCATGAAGCGACGGAACACCGTCATCGGCGCCAGCGTGGGCACCGTAGCGGTCATCGTCGTCCTAGTGATCGTCGGAATCGTGTTGTTCGGCGGGTCGAACAAGAACAACAAGGTCAAGGCGGGCGCCACCCCGAGCGTCACTCCGACGCCCAGCACCTCGGCGAGCATCCCGCCCGCGCCGACCAAGTGCGCGAAGATCACGCCCAACCCGCCGGCCAAGGGCGAGCCGAAGATCCCGGACGTCAAGGGCAAGGCGCCGACCAAGCTCGTGGTCAAGAACATCAAGGCCGGCAAGGGCAAGGCGGCCAAGAAGGGCGACACGATCACCGTCAAGTACGTCGGGATCTCCTGCAGTGACGGCAAACCCTTCGACGCCTCCTACACCGACGGCGCGAAGAACCAGGAGTTCAGCTTCCAGCTGGGCGCCGGCAAGGTCATTCCTGGCTGGGACCAGGGTCTGCTCGGCATGAAGGCAGGCGGCGTGCGCGAGCTGGTGATCCCGGCTGCGCTCGGCTACGGCACGTCGGGGTCCGGCCAGATCAAGCCGAACGAGACGCTGATCTTCGTCGTCACGATGGTGAAGGTCTGACCGTGCGTCCACACGCGCGACGCTGGGTCGCGGCGAGCGGGCTTGCCCTCGTCGCGACCATGGCGGCGGCATGTGGGTCCGGGAGCAGTGGCGGCTCGCTCGCGACGTCCTCGTCGCCGAAGCCGGGGACGCTGAACGCGAACGGCTGCACCACGCCGCCGGCACTGCAGCAGAACCACCTCAAGTTCGCCCACGAGCCGCCGCTGAAGATTGCGCGTACGACGTACACCGCGCGCATCGTCACGAACTGCGGAACGATCATCGTCAAGCTGTTCGGCGCAAAGGCGCCGCAGACGGTCAACTCCTTCGCGTTCCTCGCCGGCCGCGGCTACTTCAATGACACGCCGTGCCACCGGCTCACGACGCAGGGCATCTACGTGCTGCAGTGCGGCGACCCGACCGGCACCGGCACGGGTGGGCCCGGCTACACGCTGCCCGAGGAGAACCTCAGGGGTGCGACCTACCCGGCCGGCACCGTCGCGATGGCGAGGACCCAAGCACCGCACTCCGGCGGCAGCCAGTTCTTCCTCGTCTACCAGGACAGCACCAGCGGCCTGCAGCCGCTCTACACGCCGTTCGGTCGCGTCACCGCCGGGCTCAGCATCCTGCAGCGGATCGCGAAGGCCGGCAGCGACAACTCGAACGGCCCCGGCGACGGTCATCCCAATCAACCCGTGGTCATCGAGTCCTTCGCCGTGACCAAGGGCTAAGCCAGCCTTCGACGCGTTCGCACTGCGCACACCGACGGTGATCTTGACGTAGGAGGGGTGCTACTGACCGCAGGTCGTCAGAAGCCGGAGGTGACGCGGTACGCGTCGTACACACCTTCGACGCCGCGGACGGCTCGCAGCAGGTGGCCGAGGTGCTTCGTATCGCCCATCTCGAAGGTGAACTTCGACGTGGCGACGCGGTCCCGGGTGGTGGACACGGCTGCGGACAGGATGTTGACGTGCGCGTCGGACAGCACGCGGGTGACGTCGGCGAGCAGCCGATTGCGGTCGAGCGCCTCAACCTGGATCGCGACCAGGAACACCGAGCCCGAAGTGGGCGCCCACTCGACGTCGACCAACCGGGCCGGGTCGCTGGAGAGGTCGGCGGCATTCGTGCAGTCGGTGCGGTGGACCGAGACGCCGTGCCCGCGGGTGACGAAGCCGAGAATCTCGTCCCCGGGCACCGGGGTGCAGCAACGAGCCAGCTTCGCCCAGACATCAGTCGTGCCCTTGACCACCACGCCTGGGTCCCCTGCCGGGCGCGGCCGGGCGCCGGTGCGGGTCGCCGTCTCGGTCTCGGCGATGTCCTCGACCGCGCCGTCGGGACCGCCGAGGGCGTGCACCAGGCGCTGCACGACCGACTGCGCCGACAAGTGCCCCTCGCCGACGGCGGCGTACAGCGCGGAGATGTCCGCGTAGCGCAGGTCCTGGGCGAGGGTCAGCAGTGCGTCGCCACCCATCAGCCGTTGCAGCGGCAGCCCCGCCTTGCGCATGGCCCGGCTGATCGACTCCTTGCCGTGGTCGATCGCGTCCTCGCGACGCTCCTTGGCGAACCACTGGCGGATCTTGTTGCGGGCGCGCGGGGATCTGACGAATGACAGCCAGTCCCGGCTCGGACCGGCCGACTCGGACTTCGACGTGAAGACCTCGACCACGTCGCCGTTGTCGAGCACGGACTCCAGCGGCACCAGCCGCCCGTTGACGCGCGCGCCGATGCACCGGTGGCCGACCTCGGTGTGTACGGCGTAGGCGAAGTCGACGGGAGTCGCGCTGGCGGGCAGCGCGATGACGTCGCCCTTCGGCGTGAAGACGAAAACCTCGTTCGCGTGCAGGTCCCAGCGCAGCGAGTCGAGGAACTCCCCCGGGTCCTGGGTCTCGCGCTGCCAGTCGACCAGCTGGCGCAGCCAGGTCATGTCCTGCTCGGTGGAGTTGGGCGACTCCTTGTACTTCCAGTGCGAAGCGATGCCGTACTCCGCACGACGGTGCATCTGGACGGTACGGATCTGGACCTCGACCGGCTTTCCCTGCGGACCGATGACGGTCGTATGCAAGGACTGGTAGAGGTTGAACTTGGGCATCGCGATGTAATCCTTGAACCGCCCCGGGATCGGCGACCACATCGTGTGGATGACGCCGAGCGCCGCGTAGCAGTCGCGTTCGGTCTCGACCGTGATCCGTAACCCGACCAGGTCGTGGATGTCGTCGAAGTCCCGGCCGCGGACGATCATCTTCTGGTAGATCGAGTAGTAGTGCTTGGGCCGACCGGTCACGGTCGCCTTCACCTTGGCGCCCCGCAGCTCAGCCGAGACCCGCTCGATGACGCCGGCGATGTAGGTATCCCGGGAGGGTGCACGCTCGGCGACCAGCCGGACGATCTCGTCGTACCGCTTGGGGTAGAGCGTCGCGAACGAGAGGTCCTCGAGCTCCCACTTGATGGCGTTCATGCCGTGCCGGTGCGCCAGCGGCGCGTAGATCTCCAGCGTCTGCTTCGCCGTGCGCTGCTGCTTGTCCGGCGGGAGCCAGGACAGCGTCCGGACGTTGTGCAGCCGGTCCGCCAGCTTCACGATCAGCACCTTGGGGTCGCGCGCCATCGCGACCACCATCTTGCGGAT